>CAYHWE010000001.1:0-47411 GCA_964360445.1 uncultured Gammaproteobacteria bacterium
CTCAAAGACGCCAAGATCGACATCAAGGACATCGACGAAATCGTCATGGTCGGCGGTATGACCCGCATGCCTTTGGTCCAGAAAAAAGTAAAGGAATTTTTCGGCAAAGAACCGAACTTGAGCGTTAATCCGGACGAAGTGGTAGCTTTAGGCGCTGCTGTCCAGGCCGGCGTTTTGCAAGGCGAGGTAAAGGACGTATTGCTTTTAGACGTTACTCCTTTGACTTTGGGCATTGAAACAATGGGCGGCGTATCGACTCCGATCATTGAAAGGAACACTACGATCCCGACTTCAAAATCCCAGATCTTCTCAACCGCGGCTGACAATCAGCCAAGTGTTGAAATCAAGGTTTTACAAGGCGAACGTCCGATGGCGAACGATAATAAAGTATTGGGCAGGTTCATGCTAGACGGCATCCCGCCGGCTCCACGCGGCGTTCCGCAGGTTGAAGTGAAATTCGATATCGATGCGAACGGAATCTTGCATGTGAGCGCGAAAGATAAAGCGACAAATAAAGAGCAGAAAATCACGATTACATCATCTTCCGGTTTGAGCAAGGAAGAAGTGGAGAAAATGAAAAAGGATGCGGAATTGCATGCGGAAGAAGATAAGAAGAAAAAAGAAAATGCCGAAACAAAGAATCAGGCTGACGCGGTCGTCTTTACGACTGAAAAGATGATCAAGGAATCAGGAGACAAGATGAAGCCGGAAGACAAGAAAGAGTTGGAAGAAAAATTAGAAGCTTTGAAGAAAGTGAAAGATACGGATCAGGTTGAAGAAATTAAAAAGAATCTGGAGGAGTTGAATAATGTCGCGCAAAGGATCGGCGCGGCGATGTATTCCGCCCAAGGCGGACAGACAGCCGGCGAACAGGCGAGCGGACCAGAAGCGGGAGCTGAAGGAGGCGAGAAAAAAGAAGGTCCGGTTGAGGGAGAATTTGAGGAGAAGAAATAATTATATTCTCATTGGTTGCCTGTTTAAAAAAACAGGCAACTTGCTGATAATAAAATTTTTAAAATTTATGACAAACAAACCTCAACAACCAAATGAGATCCAGATCGTAGATAATATTCCAGGTTCGGAGTATGCCAATCTTATGCAGATCGGGAATCCTAATAGGGATGAATTCCATATACAGTTCATAACCGTTTCCGGATTGAGCGGAAGAGTGGTAAGTAAAGTCATTACTAATCCGGGCCATTTCAAGAGGATGGTGGCGGTAATGAACGGCATGGTAGAGAAATATGAGGCGCAATATGGTAAGATAGTTGAAGCGCCTGATTTGGATAAGGAAATCGGATTCAAGGCTTAGTTTTAAAAAATAAAAAGGCGAACGCTCGGTTCGCCTCTGTATTTATTGCTTTCTGACTGTTTGTTTAACGATTATCATATTCTATGTCCGGTTCGGGGCGCATGACGATAAGCAAAAGAAGGACCCATAGAAGAATGAATATTTTTCTGATCATAATACCCTCCTTTAAGAAATGAACTGCTATTAAATATATTGTAAGCCAATTGATTTAAAATTTCAATATGTCAAAAGATTACTATAAAATTTTAGGCGTTGATAGGGGCGCGTCGCAGGAAGATGTTAAGAAGGCGTTCCGTAAATTGGCGCATCAATATCATCCTGATAAAACCGGCGGCGATGAGGAAAAATTTAAGGAAATAAATGAAGCTTATCAGGTTTTGGGAGATCCGAATAAGCGCGCGAAGTATGACCAATTCGGTTCATCTTTTGAAAGCGGCCAGGCCGGCGGCGGATTCCATGGCTTTGAAGGCTTCAGGGATTTCCAGGGATTTTCAGAAGGTTTTAATATCAATATGGATGATCTCGGCGATGTGTTCGGAGATGTTTTTGGGTTTGGCAAGGAAAAAAAAGAGGGGAAAGCGAGACGGGGGAGTGACATAGAAGTCGATTTGTCGATAGAATTCATGGAAGCTGTTTTCGGGATTGAAAAAGAATTGAGCATCAATAAGCGCGCGCAATGCGAGAAATGCCATGGCAATGGGATCGAGCCGGGAGCGAAGGTCGATATATGCAAGACATGCGCGGGAACAGGACGCGTTACGAAAATGCAAAGGACATTTTTCGGCAATATGCAGGTGCAGATGACCTGTTCGGAATGCGGAGGCGAAGGGAAGACTTATAGCCAGAAATGCGCAAAATGCCATGGCGTCGGCAATATAAAGGAAACTGTAAATCTAAAAGTGAAAATTCCGGCCGGCATAGATGACGGGCAGACTATCCGTTTAGCCGGACAAGGCGAGGCCGGTTCAAAGGGCGGCCCGGCAGGTGATTTATATTTAAGGATAAGCGTAAGAAAAGATAGGAGATTTGAGCGGGAAGGGCATGATATCCGCTCCAAGGTTAATATCAATTTTACGCAGGCGGCTTTAGGTGATAAGATAGATGTGGAGACGGTTGACGGGCCGGTAGAATTAAAAATTCCGGACGGAACCCAGTCAGGAACCGTATTCAAATTAAAGGGAAAAGGCGTGACAAGGTTGAACGGCCACGGCCGCGGCGACCATCTTGTCGAAATAATAGTAAAAACCCCGACAGGTCTTAATCGAAAACAAAAAGATCTGTTGAAAGAATCGGGATTATAAATATGGAAAATTTCGAAAAAGGAGGTTATATGCCGGATAATGATTGTCTTGATATGGCAATTCTTAACGGGATCATCGAGGAATTAAAAAAAGACACCGTAAAGGAAGGCGAGGAAAGGACTGAAATTTCTTTGCCGATTCTGGTCGGCGTTTACGCGAAAAGGGCGGGTTTGGCGAAGACATCCGATCCTTCTGTTATGAATAAAATAATAGAGGAATTGGACAAGCAAGATATTCTTTATGATCGCAGGATCGCCATATCCCTCCTTGGAAATGCGGAAAAGACTAATATGACGCCGCCATCCAGGAAAAGGCCTCTTGGCCCCGGGAGTAAGGGGATTGATAGATCAATTCCCGTAGGCGACAAATAAAAGGCGCTTTTTTATTGAGAAGCGCCATTTTATTTGACTTTTAACCTGTAAATAATATAAAATAGTAATATAAGCGATTTTGTTAATAATCAAGGACCATTGCGGCCTTGTTTATTTTGTTATTTATGGATAATAAAGAGGAAAAACAGCCGAAAGAGAGTGGAAATGCCTGGTGGGCGCCGGCCTTGTTGATCTTTGCAAGATTATCCGGTTGGATATTTTTTCCTGTAATATTGGCTATTTTTGTCGGAAGATGGTTAGATGAAAAATATAGCTCGCATCCCTGGCTGTCGCTTTTAAGCATCGGAGCGGCGTTCGTTATTTCTATGTTCGGATTAGCCTCTAACGCAATCAAGGAGCTGAATAAATGGAATAAAGAAAATAAGGATAAAAAATAGGATTTTAAATACTATGTGCACAGAAGAACAATTGGAAACATGTCCGGATGAAGCCAATGCCGAGATTATTCATGAAACGACTATTTTCGCCGAGCCGATTTTCAATATCGGCAGTTTTCATGTGACTAATTCATTGCTGAATTCATGGTTAGTGGTCTTTATTGTCGTTATCATCAGCCTGATCGTCAGGTCGAAAGTAAGCGCCGTGCCGCAAAAATTGCAGAATGTCTTTGAAATGGTGATCGAGATGTTTTTGGGAGTTTTTGATTCCGTAACAGGTTCAAGAGAAAAGTCATTGAAATTTTTCCCTCTCGTATTCAGTTTTTTCATTTTCATCCTGCTGAATAATTGGCTCGGGCTGCTTCCCGGCATCGGTTCTATCGGAAATGTCATCGCCGAACATGGCGAGAAAATTTTCGTCCCTTATTTCAGGGGCGGGACGGCGGACCTGAATACGACCCTGGCGCTTGCAATTATCGGAGTCGTGGCAAGCCATATCATCGGCGTAACGGCAGTCGGCGTCTGGCATTATCTGAATAAATTCATCAATATCAAGGCATTATTGGAAATCCCTAAAAAAGTCTTTAAAGAACCGACGATATTGATAATCAATCCGATCAAGATTTTCGTAGGGCTTATCGAACTGACAGGGGAAGTTGCCAAGGTAGCCAGCCTTTCTTTCCGTCTTTTCGGAAATATTTTCGCAGGCGAAGTCCTGCTCGCGTCCATGTCCGCGATTTTAGCCTTTGTGCTGCCGATCCCGTTCATGTTTTTAGAGATAATAGTCGGCTTGATACAGGCATTGATTTTTGCTATGCTGATTCTGGTATATTTATCGATAAATACAAGCCACGAAGAACATTAAGTATGATTCTTAATTTCTAATTTCCAATTTTGAATTGAAAATTAAATCATTGAGAATTGTTTGAAAATTGAAAATTAGAAATTAAGAATTAATATATAAATTAAAGTAATATCGCACGTGCCTTTATTTAGCACTGGATATTACAGAATAAAATCTATGGAAAGCATCATGTTGGCCAAAGCATTGGCTATCGGTATCGGTTCTATCGGACCCGCTCTAGGCATCGGCCTGATCGGTTCTAAGGCCATGGAAGCTATCGGCAGAAATCCCGAAGCAGCGGGAAAAATTTTAGTTCCTATGCTTTTGGCCTCCGCCTTCGCTGAAGCCGTCGCTATTTACGCATTGGTTATCGCATTCAGCATCAAATAATGCTATGACTGGGAGAGGTTAAAGTTTTAGCCTCCCCGTCTCATATTGTTATCAGTAATGTAAAATGCAAAAATCAAAAATCAAAATGACAGTGTAAAATTTAAAATCATTTTTACATTTTCAATTGTCATTTTACATTTTTATATTTACACTTTAATTTAAACATCATGGAGAGCCTTATTGAAACATTTCATATCGATATAAAGTTATTATCAGCCCAGGCTGTAAATTTCGCGATAGTGTTTTTTGCCCTGTATTTTTTCGCTTTGAAGCCGTTGATGAAAGTCATGCGGGAAAGGACGCAAAAAATCGAAAAGAGCCTGGATGACGCGAAGCAGATTGAAGAAAAACTGAATCAGGCGAAAGAGGAATACAATATCATCATCGCCCAGGCCAAGAGAGAATCGAATGAGCTCCTGGAAAAAGCGAACAGGACGGCTGAGGAAAAGAAAAAGGAAATCGTCGCTAAATCAAAAGATGAGATCGGGCAGGTCATAAACCAGGAAAAAGCCAAGATGCAGGCCGAAAAGGCGCAGATATTGAAAGACATAAAAAAAGATGTTTCTTCTTTGGTTGCCGATTCGCTGGAAAAGATCCTGGGAGAAAAGATAGATCTGAAAAAAGATAAGGAATTGATCAAAAAGATAATAAAATAAGATGAAATATACATCAAAGCATTATGCTACAACCCTTTTCCGGATAATTGACGGCAAAAAAGCCGCTGATGTTGATGCTGTCCTGAAAAGTTTCGTTGAAACGCTTGCCGAGAACAGTCAGATCGGAAAAGCAAAGGGCATAATTGATGAATTCGCGAGAATCTGGAATAGGGAAAAGGGGATGGTTGAGGCGGAAGTAATAAGCGCGAATGTATTGGACGAGGAGACGGCCGAAGAGCTGAAAAAATATATCGCCGATGCGTCGGGAAAAAAGAAAGTTGAAATCAATAACAAGATCGATAAGAAAATATTGGGAGGAGCGGTAATCAAATATGAGGATAAGATAATAGACGGAAGTTTGAAGACAAGGATATCTGAATTGAGAGAGAGGTTGATTAAATAAATCAAAATGCAAAAATCAAAATGCAAAATTATAATGCAAAAATTTTAAAATTTTAAATTGTCATTTTCCATTTTGATTTTTAAATTTTACACTAATATATGAGCATAACAAAGGATTTCATCATTGAACAATTAAAAGAGCAGATAGCTGACTTTAAGGCGGACGCGAAAAAGGAAACTGTCGGTTATGTGACGGAAGTCGGAGACGGCATCGCGAGGATTTCAGGGCTGACTGACGTCATGATGTCGGAAATGCTTGAATTCAAGACTGAGGGCGGAAAAGCTTACGGCGTGGCTTTGAACCTGGAAGAAGACAGCGTCGGCGCTATCATTTTAGGCGATCACACCGGGGTGAAAGAGGGCGCTTTGGTAAAAGCGACAAGGAGGATTTTGGAAGTACCGGTCGGAAACGAGATGATCGGACGCGTAATCAATCCATTGGGCGAAGCCGTTGACGGCAAGGGGGATATCGATACGGGTAAGCATTATCCTATTGAAAAAATCGCTCCCGGCGTAATCGCCCGCCAGTCAGTCAACCAGCCCTTGCAGACCGGCATCAAATCGATCGACGCTATGATTCCGATCGGACGCGGACAGAGAGAACTGATCATCGGCGACAGGCAGATCGGCAAGACTTCTATCGCAATCGACACAATCATCAACCAAAGAGGCCAGGGCGTAAAATGTATTTATGTCGCTGTCGGGCAAAAGGAGTCAAAAATCGCCGGCATTGTTGCTAAATTGGAAGAAACGGGCGCCATGGAATACACGACAGTAGTATTGGCAGGCGCTTCTGATCCGGCATCTTTGTTATACATCGCTCCATACTCCGGCACCGCTTTGGCTGAATATTTCTTAGACAAGGGTGAAGATGTCCTGATTGTCTATGATGATTTATCCAAGCACGCTGTCGCTTATCGTGAAATTTCTCTATTGCTCCGAAGACCGCCGGGACGCGAAGCTTATCCGGGAGATGTTTTCTATTTACACTCAAGGCTTTTGGAAAGAGCTTGCCGCCTGAATAAAGAGCACGGCGGAGGTTCGATCACCGCTTTGCCTATCATTGAAACACAGGCTGGCGACGTGTCAGCTTACATTCCTACAAACGTGATTTCTATCACTGACGGTCAGATTTATCTTGAACCGGATCTGTTTTACAAAGGCAATCGTCCGGCTGTGAACGCAGGCCTTTCCGTGTCCCGCGTAGGCAGCTCAGCGCAGATCAAGCCGATGAAAAAAGTTGCAGGAAAGATGAGGTTGGAAGCCGCTCAGTTCCGCGAATTAGCCGCTTTTGCCCAGTTCGGTTCTGACTTGGACGCGGAAACAAAAGCAAAATTGGAAAGAGGGAAGAGATTGACTGAAGTTTTAAAACAAGATGTATATTCTCCATTGCCGGTAGCGAACCAGGTATTAGTATTCTACGCTTTGATCAATGGATTTATCGATGATGTAAAAGTAGAGGATGTGATAAAATGGGAAGCCGGTTTGCATAGATATGCAGAAACAAACGGAGAAGCAGTTTTAACAGAAATCACAAAGGGGGAATATAGTGATGAGTTAGAGGTGAAAATGAAATCTTTGATTTCTGATTATAAATCAACATTGTAATTTTTACTCCCCATTAGCAAGGGGGAGATTAAGAGGGGGTATAATAAAATGGCAAAAACCAAGGAAATAAAATCAAGGATAAAATCTGTTTCCAATACGAAAAAGATCACGAGAGCGATGGAGATGGTTTCAGCCGCAAAGATGCGAAAAGCGATCGAGGCTGTTTTGCGCACCAGGACTTACGCGAATTTGAGCTGGGAGACGGTCTTGAATTTGTCTCAGGCTTTAAGGAATGGCAACGGCGGCTATGTCCATCCCTTGCTTGCGAAGAGAGAAAATATCAGGAAGATCGGAGTCGTGCTGTTTACCTCGAACCGCGGATTATGCGGAGGGTTCAATGCAGCCGTGATAAACAAGATCCAGAAATATGTTGAAAATTCAGGCGGAGCGGAAGTCGATTTCTTCTTGGTCGGGAAAAAAGGCGTTGCCATCCATAAGAATTACGGATACAATATTGTCGCGGAATTTTCAAAATTGGATCTGTCTTCGGAGGTGAAAGAAATAATTCCGGTCGCGAATATGGCGATGAATGACTTTTTGTCAGGCAAATACGATAAGATTTTTGCCGCTTACACTGATTTTGCAAGCGCTTCCAGACAGATTCCTCGCGTTAAGCAATTATTGCCGGTTGATGTCGGCGCGGAAGATGGGCATTTGGGAATTGTCGGCGAAGATACGAGAGTCGGGATCACAAAAGAGTTTATTGAAGATAAAGAAGAAAAACATATCAGCGGATCGGAATATACATTCGAGCCAAGCCCGAAAGAAGTTTTGGATGCGATGATCCCGAGGCTGATCGAAGTGCAGCTTTTTCAAGCGTTATTGGAATCGAACGCATCCGAGCATAGCGCAAGGATGATGACGATGCATCAGGCGACAGACGCGGCTTCGGAAATGGTCAAGGAATTGACATTATTCTATAACAAAGCAAGACAGGCGGCGATTACGGCGGAAATCGCGGAAATCGCGGCAGGCGCAGAAGCGTTGAAATAAGTTTAAATATATTTAAATAATATGTCAGAAAAAAACCTAGGTTTAGTCAAACAAATTATCGGAGCAGTTGTTGACGTTGAGTTTCAAGGCGAATTGCCGGAAATTTATACTGCTTTGGAAGTTGAAAGCGGCGATAAGAAAATCGTCTTAGAAATCCAGCAGCATATCGGTTCTAATTTGGTCAGGACTATCGCTATGACTTCGACTGATGGATTGAAACGCAGCGATAAGGTTGTCAGCACGGGCGCTCCTATCAGCACTCCTGTCGGCGAAAAAACTTTAGGACGCATCTTTGATGTCTTGGGCAATGCTATTGATGGAGAAGCGACTCCGAAGACAGAAAAGAAATATCCGATCCATAGGCCGGCTCCGAAATTCACAGACCAGTCTACAAAAGCTGAAATCCTGGAAACAGGAATAAAAGTCATTGATTTGATCTGTCCGATCCTGAAAGGCGGTAAAGTAGGCTTATTCGGCGGCGCCGGCGTAGGCAAAACTGTCGTTATCCAGGAATTGATCAACAATATCGCGAAAGCGCATGGCGGAGTTTCCGTGTTCGCCGGAGTAGGAGAGAGAACCCGTGAAGGCAATGATCTTTACCATGAAATGAAAGAATCTAAAGTTATCGATAAGCTTGCCATGGTGTTCGGACAGATGAACGAACCGCCAGGAGCCCGCGCTCGCGTCGCTTTGACCGGCTTATCGATCGCTGAATATTTCCGTGATGAAAAGAATCAGGACGTATTGTTCTTCGTTGATAATATTTTCCGTTTCACCCAGGCAGGTTCTGAAATGTCTACGCTTTTGGGTCGTATGCCTTCTGCGGTAGGTTATCAGCCGACTTTGGCGACTGAAATGGGTAATTTGCAGGAAAGAATCACCTCAACAAAGAATGGTTCTATCACATCTATCCAAGCGGTTTACGTTCCGGCTGACGATTTGACCGATCCGGCTCCGGCTACTACTTTCGCTCACTTGGATTCAACCGTGGTATTATCTCGCGGATTATCCGAATTAGGTATTTATCCGGCTGTTGATCCGTTGGATTCATCATCAAATATCCTTGATCCGAAAGTGATCGGCGAAGAGCATTATCAGGTCGCCCGCGGAGTGCAGAAGGTTTTACAGAGATATAAAGATTTACAGGATATCATCGCGATTTTAGGCATGGAAGAATTATCTGATGAAGATAAATTGGCAGTAGCCCGCGCAAGAAGGATCCAAAGATTCTTGTCCCAGCCTTTCTTCGTTGCCGAAGTGTTTACAGGTGCGCCTGGAAAATATGTCAAGCTGGAAGATACGATTCGTGGCTTCAAGGAAATTCTGGACGGCAAGCATGATGATAAGAATGAAGGTGATTTCTATATGAAGGGAAGTATTGATGAGGTAGTTAAGAAATAATCAAAAAATGTCATTTCGAATGAGCGGCAGCGAGTGAGACCTGCCTGCGCAGGCAGGAATCTCGGCAATAGCATTTGACGAGATCTCTCGCATCCGCTCGAGATGACAAAAGAATTATGTCTCAAAAGACAATCAAATTTGAAATTGTTACTCCTGAGCGCGTTGTGCTTAAGGAGGAAATCACGCAGGCAACCGTTCCTACAAAGGAAGGGGAGATTACCGTACTTCCGGACCATATCCCGTTGGTCGCGACTTTGCAGCCTGGGGTGATTGAAATAAAGAACAAGGCTGGGGAAAAGGAAGTAATGGCGGTTTCCGGCGGTTTTATCGAGGTTGTAAAAGATAAAATTGTGATATTGGCTGATACGGCAGAAAGAGCTGAGGAAATCAGTGTTGAAAGAGCGGAAGAAGCAAGGAAGAGAGCAGAAGATATCAAGAAGGGCGCAGCCCATAGGGATGATGTGAATTTCGCGGATGTGACAGCTAAGATTGAAAAGGAATTGGCAAGAGCAAGCGCAGTCAGACGCTGGAGAAGACTCAAAAATCTATAAATTTTAAAAAACGACAGAAGCCGCTTCAGTCGTTTTTATTTTGAGAAATTTTGAATTTGTCATTGCGAGGAGCGGAGCTCCTCATTGTCATTCCCGACTCGATCGGGAATCCAGGGGTAACTAGTACTAAGGTGAATTTTTTACGAAAACTCTAGAAATAGATTCCTTGAAATTTGTATGAATATCCGCCTTCCTGCTGGCCGACCCTGGATCCCCGCTTTCGCGAGGATGACAGAATTGAGAAAATAAAAAACCCTCTCCGGTGGATTGGAGAGGGCGGTGGGTCAATGAGGAAGGTGTGCGTTGATAGCGAAAATGTATTTATCGATAATGTCGATAATGCCGGGAAAGTATGTATTAATAATCGCTGAAATGATCCCGATTATCCCGAGCAGTATTAAGGGAGAATATACAATAAGAACTTCTTTATTGTGCTCTCTCCTCATTTTTTTATAATCACGCATGTGACACCCCCCCTTTATTTTATTTTGAAAATAACGATAAATATAGTATAGCATAAATTTGTTAATTTGTCAATTACGGGCGTTTATTGTCATTCCCGACTCCGATCGGGAATCCAGGGGTAATCCGTAATGAGGTGAAAATTAGTAATAAGATTATAGGAATCGCTTTCTTGAAAATTTGTAAAATATTCAGCTTCCTACGGGTAACCCTGGATCCCCGCTTTCGCGAGGATGACAGATGGGGCAAGTAAAAATTATCCACTTGACTTTTAAATAGGGAGGAGTACGATTATCATTGGGATTATCATTGGGTGTGATTTTGAAGGAATTCTTCGAAAAAATACCTAAGGATAGTCCTTAAATGTTTTTGAAAAAAATGGAGCCGGACGGTTCCGAAATATAAAAATTTTATGTTGAAGATGTACAGCAAAATCTTTTCCACTCCGAAGACTGTGATTGATGCAGGATCTTTGGTTTGTAATGACGTTGAAATCAATAATCTCGGAGGACAGATCCAGAAAAAAGTTAAAAAGCTATTCCGCGGATCTTTAGCTATCAGGGTTGTAACTGCCGGTTCTACGAATGCTTGCGAGCAGGAATTGGTCGCTTTGGGTAATGCTTATTATGATGTCGACAGGTTCGGCGTGCATTTTGTCGCGTCTCCGAGACATGCTGACATGCTGATTGTTACCGGTCCGGTTTCCCGCAATATGCGCACTGCTTTGATCAAGACTTATGAAGCGATGCCGGAACCGAAAATAGTTGTCGCGCTTGGAAACGATGCTATCGATGGCGGTATCTTTAAAGGTTCTTACGCGGTTTTAGACGGAGTGAAAAATGTTATTCCGGTCAATTTTGAAATTCCGGGAGATCCTCCTTCACCAAAAACGATCATGTGCTATCTTCTTAAAATTTTAGAAGCGATCGATAGCAATCCTAAAAATAAGTAATTAGAAATATATGACTATCATCACTTCTCAAATTATTTTTCTCGCTTTGGCTTCCGCTTTTTTATTGGGCGGAATCGGGGCTTTGTTTTTTGAAAAAGGCCGTTTGGCAAATATCTGGGGCAACTCTTTTGCGGCATTAGGTTCATTGTTAGGAATTATCTTAGGAGGATCTGTTTTGGTTTTCGGAAATGTCTTTTCTTATAGCTTGACATTGCCAAACGCGCTTTTCTCTTTATCATTCAAGCTGGATTTCATCTCAGCTTTTTTTGTATTCGTGATTTCTTTGATCGCTTTCCTTTGCTCGATCTTCGCTTTCGGATACGTAAAACATTTTTATGGCAAATATAATATCGGTGCGTTGAATTTCTTCTATAATCTTTTCATCTTGGGCATGATCCTGGTTGCGACCGCCCATAATTCATTATTATTCCTTATCGTTTGGGAAATAATGTCTTTGGCTTCATATTTCTTGGTTATTTACGAAAGGAAAGAGGAGGACAATTTGAAGGCAGGTTCCCTGTATTTCATCATGACCCATATCGGTACCGCTTTTATCGCGCTTGCTTTCTTGCTGTTATACAAAGTTACGGGATCTTTTGAATTCGCGGCCATCAAGGAGGGCATCATTCACATCACTCCTTTTATGAAGAACGCGATTTTTTTATCCGCATTGATCGGTTTCGGAATCAAGGCCGGTATCTTCCCGTTGCACATCTGGCTGCCAAGCGCCCATCCGGCAGCACCATCCCATGTTTCAGCCCTAATGTCCGGCGTTATGATCAAGACAGGCATCTATATGTTCATCAGGATGTTTTTCGATATCTTGCCGAACGCGCCGCTATGGTGGGGGATCGTTATCCTCGTAATCGGCGCCGTCTCTTCTTTGCTCGGCGTTTTATACGCGTTGTCCGAACATGATATCAAGAGGCTTTTAGCTTATCACAGCATCGAGAACATCGGGATCATCCTGCTCGGTATGGGCAGCTCTTTGGTTTTCCTGTCTTTCGATATGAAAGCATTGGCCGCGCTTGGCCTTATGGCTGCGTTTTTCCACACTTTGAATCATGCCACTTTCAAGGCTTTGCTATTCTTGGGCGCCGGATCCGTCGTATCGGCAACACACACCCGCAATATTGAAGAATATGGCGGACTGATCAGATATATGCCTCAGACAGCCTTTTTCTTCCTGGTCGGCTCTATGGCTATTTCCGCCTTGCCTCCGTTCAACGGATTCTTCAGCGAATGGATGACATTCCAATCTTTATTCCAGGGAATCAGCGTCCTTAGTTTCGGTTCGAAATTGGTCTTTATGGCCGCCGCCGGTTCTTTGGCGTTCACAGGCGGGCTTGCTGCCGCTTGCTTCGTCAAGGCTTTCGGAGCTACATTCTTGGCAAGACCGAGAAGCGAGGAAGCGAAGCACGCGAAAGAGCCTTCAGTTTCTTTGAAGACCGGCATGGCCGGACTGGCTTTGTTGACTGTCGTGTTCGGCGTATTTTCCGGATCTGTTTCTTCTGTGTTACTAAGGATTGTCGACAGTATCGCCGTGTTCGGAAAAGCAGCTTCAGCCGTATCGTTTGAAAATCAAGCGGTCAGCGTAAACGATTTTGCTTACGCGTCCATGCTTAATGTATTCTTCGCCCTGATAGTCGTAACCGCTTTTACCGCCGCTTTGGTTTATTTCTTTACAAGGAACCAGAAAGTGAAAACAGGAATCACCTGGGATTGCGGAACAACTCTGACTCCGAGGATGGAAATTACCGCAACCGGATTTTCACGTTCAATCATAACGATTTTCAAAGGGATCCTGAAGCCGACAAGACAGACAGAGGTGGAATACCAGGACGCGAAGATGAGATATTTCCCGAAATACAGTTCCGTGCTTTTGGAAACGCCCGACCTTTACAGGGAGAAAATTTATGAGCCTTTCCAGAAAATCGTCACAAAGATTTCAGAGAACGTCAAGAAAATACAGAACGGAAATGTCAACGCGTATATCCTATACATCATCATCGCTCTGATCGGCTTACTAATTACATTTGCAATTTAAACATATGCCAATCATCATTTGGGTCATCCAATTATTGTTAATTCCAATCCTGTCGCCGTTTTTTGTCGGTGTGACAAGAAAGATAAAAGCGAGATTACAGAATCGCCGGGGAGCGTCCGTGCTCCAGCCTTACAGGGATTTATGGAAACTTTTCCATAAAGACGAAATTATCAGCGAAGACGCTTCCTGGGTTTTCAGGTCAGCGCCCTACATCATCTTCGCGGTTACGATAATCGTCGCTTTTGCTATCCCGTCAGTCACTACGGCCTTGCCGGGACTGTTCAGCGATTTCCTTGTCGTTGTTTATCTGTTGGCTTTGGGTACATTCTTTCTCGCTCTTGCCGGCATGGATACAGGCAGCGCTTTCGGCGGATTCGGTTCTTCAAGAGAAATGACTATGGCGGCTTTGGCCGAGGGCGGATTGATTTTCTCGATTTTGGCTTTGGCGTTAGCGGCAAAAACGACAAACCTATCCGGCATCGCTGAAGCGGTCAGCTCGCTTCCTTTTGTAGCTTTTATCCCTGTCTTGATCGCGTTTGCCGGCTTCATGATCGCATTGCTTTCTGAAACAAGCCGTTTTCCTTTTGACAATCCGGCGACACATCTTGAATTGACCATGATCCATGAAGCTATGATTTTGGAATACTCAGGCAAGAGATTGGCATTGATCGAATGGGCTTCTGCGAACAAATTGCTGATTTTCATCGCTTTGGGCGCCAATCTGTTTTTCCCGTGGGGTCTGGCCGGATCTTTGAGTTTGGCTGCCCTTATTCCGGCTTTATTGTTTTTTGTCTTGAAGGTCTTGGCGGTTTGCGTCATTATCGCTCTTATTGAATCCACCATCGCCAAGTTCAGATATTTCAGACTGCCTGACTTATTATTCATTTCTTTCATACTTAGCGTCATCGCTATCAGTCTTATCATATAAATATATGCCTGAATTTAATCCGCAATTTTTATTGTCGTTGGAAACGTTGATTTTCGCATCAGTTATCCTGATGCACCTGGTGAAAAAAAGCTCTTCAATGATCTCGCTTTATATCCTGCAATCGGCGGTAGTGGTTTTTCTCCTGCTGACCCATCTTTTCAGCGATTTCTCTTTTTCTTTGTTGGCAGTCATCATCCTGGTTTTTGCCGTCAAGGTCCTTGTCGCGCCAAGATTTTTCTTTAAGCTCATCAACAGGCACCAGTTGAAATTCACGATAAGCAATTTCCTGAATTCTCCGCTGACCCTTATCGTTTTAGCCGTTTTGACCGCTGTTTCCCATTCGGGCGCGCTTAAGCCATTGGTCGGTCTTGCCGGCGGCAACGGAGACGCCTTGTTGATTTCAATATCGGTGATCCTGATTTCCCTGTTTCTGATCGTCAACAAGAGGGGGGCATTGTCCCAGATGATCGGCATCCTGTCGCTGGAAAACGGGATCGTATCTTTCGCGTTCCTGATGGGACTTGAGCAGGCGCCGGCGCTGGAGTTGGGGATCATTTTCGATATCCTGGTCTGGATCATCATCGCGTCAGTATTCGCTTCCATGATTTATAAGCAATTTGGTTCTCTTGATGTCACATCAATGAAACATTTAAAGGAATAATCATATGCCATTAATCTTAATCATTTTTTCACCATTAGTTGCTGCGGTATTTTCTTTTTTCGTGAAGAAGAAAACATCTTTCCTGGAAATCGCGACAGCGGCAGTTTCTTCCCTTGAGCTGATTGCCGCCATCGTGATCGCGTATGAAGTTTATAAGAGCGGATCTTATACTCTAAGCTCTTATCTGGCCGTAGACGCATTGGGCGCGTTGTTGCTTATGATCGTTGCGGTTGTCGGATTCGCGGCATCGATTTATTCCATCGGCTATTTGAGAGAGGAAGTCAAGAAAGGAATAATCGGATTCAGTAGGGTAAAACAATATTTCATCCTTTTCCATCTGTTCGTGATGGCGATGTTCTTCGCTATCGCGACAACCAGCCCGATAATGATGTGGATCGCGATCGAGGCGACTACTTTGTCGACCGCATTCTTGATCAGTTTTTATAACAAGCCATCAGCAATGGAAGCGGCTTGGAAATACCTTATTATCAACTCTGTCGGTTTATTATTGGGATTCTTGGGCACGCTCCTTTTCTTCACTCCGCTTTTGGATTTAGGTTACCACGGCCTTGTGAATTGGAGCGTGATCATGAAGAATGTTTCTCATTTTGATCCATTCGTGATCAAGATGGCTTTTATTTTTGTCTTTATCGGTTATGGAACAAAAGTCGGTTTAGCGCCTATGCACACTTGGCGCCCAGACGCTTACAGCAAGGCGCCGACTCCGATCGTCGCTTTGTTTTCAGGCGCTTTATTGAATGTGGCGTTTTTAGCGCTGCTTCGTTTCAAGACAGTGACTGACGCGGCGATCGGCGCATCTTTCTCAAGCCAATTATTCATTTTCTTCGGCATATTATCGATCGTCATCGCTGCTTTCATCATGTATGTGCAGAAGAACTATAAGCGCTTGATCGCTTATTCCAGCATCGAGCACGCAGGTATCATGGCGCTAGGTTTCGGATTCGGCGGCATCGGCGCTTTTGCCGGACTTTTGCATATGATCTATCATTCGATCACGAAGTCGCTTTTATTCCTTACTGCCGGCAATGTATTCTTGAAATACAGCTCCACAAAAATCGCGAATGTGCGCGGCATGATTTCTTCCCTGCCTCTGACAAGCGTAATTTTCATTATCGGATTCTTAGCTATCACCGGCATCCCTCCTTTCGGAATTTTTGTTTCCGAATTCTATATCTTGTCAGCCGGAATCGCTAATCATCCGATCGCTTCAATAATCGCATTATTCTCTTTTGCCTTGGTGTTCGTCGGATTCTTGAAGCATGTCGTTGCTATGGTATTCAGCAAAGAAGAGGAAGAAGTTGCTAAGGGAGAAGCCGGGATCTGGACTATTTTGCCTTTGATATTCTTAACAATAATTTTAATCATATTTAGCATTTATCTTCCGACTCCGGTAAAGACTTTGATGGATGCTGCTATTTTAATTTATTAATTCTATGCAAATCGAATCATATTTACAGAACATAGAAACTAAAAAATACGGAAATATAATCGCTTACGGATTGCCGGCTGAAAAAATAGTTGATGAGTGCGACAGGCTTTACAACGAACATGGATTACGGTTGAAAACGATTACGGCAAAAGATGAAAGGAAAGAGAACGGTTCTTTCAGGATAATGTATATTTTCGGAATGCCGGGAGAAAATGTTTTCCTGATGCCTTTTATTTCGGTCAAAGGCGACGAATTCCCGTCTATCGTGAATGTCGTGCATGAATCATCCTGGTATGAGAGGAAGATAAAGACTTTTTTCGGCCTACATCCGAAAGGGCACCCGAATCCAAGACAGATCCTGTTGCAGGAAAATTGGCCGGATAATATTTTTCCGTTAAGGAAAGATTTTGATGGCAAGACCAGGCCGGGCCAGGCAAATACCCCTTATCAGTTCCATAAGGTGGAAGGAGAAGGTATTTATGAAATTCCTGTCGGACCTGTCCATGCCGGAATTATCGAGCCGGGGCATTTTCGTTTCAGCGTTGCCGGAGAAGAGATCTTATTGCTCGAACCAAGATTGGGATTCACGCATAAAGGAAGCGAAAAACTTTTTGAAACTCTGCCTTTGCCGGATAAATTGAAATTGTCGGAAAGGATTTCCGGCGACAGCTCATTCAACCATTCTTTGGCTTTCTGTCAGGCGGCGGAATCTTTGGCCGGCATCGAAGTCCCTGAACGCGCAAAATATCTGAGAGTGATTTTTGCCGAAATGGAAAGGATCGCCAATCACTTCGGCGATATCGGCGCGATAATGCTCGATACAGGATTCAGTTTCGGCGGAGCCAATGGCGGCAGATTGAGAGAAATGGTCATACAATGGAATGAAAAATTGACTGGCAGCCGTTTCTTAAGGAGCGTAAACGCGATCGGCGGAGTAACCAAGGACATCCCGGAAGAATCAAGAAACCAGCTAAGCAAGGACCTGGATTCTATCTTTAAAGATTTCAAAGAGGTTATCGATATCGCGGAAAATAGCAATTCTCTCTATAATCGTCTTAAAGATTCCGGCACCCTGGATAAACAGATAGCGAGAGATCACGGCGTTATCGGTGTCGCCGGCAGAGCGACAGGCTTATCGGCTGACGCGAGAATCGATTATCCATATGCCGCTTATGACAAATTCAATTTTGAGATCGCGGTTGAAAACGGCGGCGATGTCAACGCGAGATATCTTGTAAGGATCAAAGAAGTTTCCACTTCTATGCGGATATTGCAGGAAGCTTTGGATAAAATGCCAAACGGACCGATCGCTTCCGGACAACAGATAGCCTTTAAGCCTGACTTTTATGCCCTGGGAATAGCCGAGGGCTGGAGAGGGGATATCGTTTATATGATCGCGACGGATGAGAGCGGAAATATTTCCAGAGTCGAAGTCCGCGACCCGTCTTTCCTTAATTGGGCGGCGGTAGGACATGCCGGAAAAGGCAATGTTGTCCCGGATTTTCCATTGATCAATAAGAGTTTTAACTTATCATACTCAGGAAACGACCTGTAATATCATATCAGTCTGGCTTCTATTTTTATAGGCATAGTTTTTATTGCCAATTTTTATTGACAAATTTTGATATTTGTGGTATTGTAAGAGATAAATTTTATATAAAGAAAAGATAAAGTTTTCTATATTCAGTTCTTTAAAAAAATAGCTATTTTTTCTTTTTGCTTTAAGTGGTTAGAACATAGAGAAGAGATAACTAAAATTATAACTAAAGAGGAGGGGTTAATGGTGGAACTACCAAAAGTATTGAGAGATCTGAAAGGCTTGAACAAGCAGTATTCAGACCAATTTCTGGGGGACCAGCTGGAACGGAGGTCTTGGCGCGCAGAACACCCGACAAAAATTTGCGCTTTTAAGTGCATGGACGGCAGGATACATCTTCCTCATGCCACCGAAACGCCGTTAGGAATAATCAAGTCTTTCAGGAATCTTGGCGGCGCTTTTGATATGGGGTGGAGCTATCTTAGCTCGGTGGTCGATGAATGCATCGACCATGAGGTAAGAAGAGGGAGGAAGGTCCTGTTTCTTATCACGTATCATTTTTCCCGGGGCGACAAGCATCGGGGATGCGCCGGGCATGATTACGACAAAAAAAAGGCCATACAATCTGTCATTGCTTTCAAGGAGCAGATAGAGAGGATATATGGCGCTGACCATCGGATCGTGTGCCCGGTAATATGCGGCTTTGAAACAGACTTTGACGCCTTGATTCTTCATGGAGACAACGGCGGGATCGCAGACCTTTCCGAGATAGAGGATTCGTCGGAAACGAATGTAAAATCTTTACTGACGGATATTTTCAGAAAGATGCCACAGGATATTCTCCGTGATTTCGTGCCTTTGGTCCAGGGTAACATAAGACATATAGCCGAAATAAAAACGCGGAACAGGGCGATCATAGACGTCCAGCACAAAGAGTCCGTTCTCGCTGTAGGCAGGGGATTCGACTGGTTGCATGAGCCGAATAGGGCATTGGTAATCGGTCCTTATCAGCCGAACCTGGATGATGCCATCAGGGTCGGGCTGAAAGTAATCCTGTCTAACTTCGAGGGCAGGAGAATCCAGAAGAAGGACGGATTCATAGCTCTTGCTTCTGCTACATATGTCGAGGCAGGAGTAAAGGGGAACAGGGCCAAGGAGAGAGCAATATTCCTGAAAAATATGATAAAAGGGATAATCGATAACGACTTTCCCGGGTTAAGGAATCTTGCGCATCTTATGGCTGTAATTACGGATCTTAACACGCAAAAAATCGAGGAGGTGTAAAAAGCAAGTCGGGAGCCCAGCTTTTAGGGGCTCCTTTTTTTATTGGTGACAAAATATGTTATCCATGCTATACTCCCGGCGCATTTAAACATATGTCCATAGTCGATTCTTTGATCAATGAAGGCGGTTTAAAAACTGAAGAAATAATAAAAGCCTTCCGGAAAATAAAAAGGGAAGATTTTGTTTTGCCCGAGGATAGTGAGATGGCGGAGGCGGACATTCCTTTGCCGATCGGATATGGGCAGACCATTTCCCAGCCGACTACAGTCGCATTCAGCATGGAATTATTGGGGCCGGAAAAGGGAGAAAAGATTTTGGATATCGGCAGCGGATCAGGATGGACGACAGCTATACTTGCCGAGATTGTCGGCGAGAACGGAAGAATATTCGGCATTGAATTATTGCAAGGGCTGAAAGAGTTCGGCGAGAAAAATATTTCTAAATATGATTTCATGAAAGAGGGGAGAGTAAAAATGATCCGGGCTGATGGCCATGAAGGTTTGATTAATGAGGCGCCGTTTGATAGAATATTAGTATCGGCAGCCGCGGAAAAAATCCCGAAAGAATTATTGAGGGAGCTGAAAATAGGAGGCGTCTTGGTAATCCCGATCGGCAGGCCGCATGAAATCCAGGATATCGTCAGGATTGAGAAAATCAATGAAGACGAATTCAAGGAGACAAGATATCCCGGTTTTATTTTCGTGCCGTTGGTTCGTGGGTCATGAATTATGAATCAAGAATTGTGAATTATAGTTTTTTTATGAAAAAAATTTTTATCATTTTAATTTTAATACCAATCACCTCTCTCGGGGTTTATTTTTATTATATAAACACGCCGGCAAATAAGGATGGAGCGGAAGTGAATTTCGCCATTGCGAAAGGGGAGGGAGTTAATCAGATAAGCGTTAATCTGAAGGAAGCAGGCTTGATCAAGTCGAAGTTTTTCTTTGAAACTTACGCCTGGCTGGAAAAAGTAGAGTCAAAATTCAAGACCGGCAGCTATACTTTGAGCCAGAAACAGGACATAAAAGAAATAACTAAAGCATTGATCAGCGGGAAGTCTGGAGAAGAGCAGACGATGAAAATACTTGAAGGCTGGACTTCGAAAGATGTAGCTGAGTATTTGGAAAAAGAGTCGATTGCGAAATCAGATGAATTTTACAACATGATCGGCCATCCCCATGTAGATTACAGGAAAAGCAAATTGCCAAAACCGAAAGACTTTTCTTCTGAATTCGGATTCTTAAAAGACAAGCCGGCTCATTACGGCTTAGAAGGATTTTTATTCCCTGATACTTATCGCATTTTCAAGGGGGCGACTACTGAGGATGTGGTCAGGAAAATGCTTTCTAATTTTGACAAGAAGCTGACGCCGGAAATGCGCGATGAAATAAAGCGCCAGGGCAAGACGATTTATGATGTTATCATTATGGCTTCAATCGTTGAAAAAGAAGTCAGGACGGAAAAAGATATGAAAGTCGTCGCCGGCATATTCTGGGACCGGTTGAAAATCGGCCAGGCTTTCCAATCTGATGCGGGCCTGAGCTATGCTTTGGATGACAATGTTGCGGCGCATAGCGGCAAGGATCTGGAATTGGATTCGCCTTATAATATGTATAAATATAAGGGCTTGCCGCCGACACCAATTTCAAATTCGGGCGTAGCCGCAATCAAGGCAGCAATTTATCCGACCTATACTGATTATAATTACTTCCTTAATAAGCCTGATACAGGCGAAACTGTGTTTAGTGTGACTTATGAGGAGCATTTAAGGAATAAGTATAAGTATTTGAAATAGAAAAATTAAGCCCCCTTTAACAAAGGGGGTGTGGGGGATTTTTCGGTGCCACTATGCTCATAAAGTTTGTACTGATTACCACCTACAAATCCCCCGCCCTAAATCGGGCGGCCCCTTTATTAAAGGGGCGAGTTTAAGATTGCTTCGCTCCACTCCGTTACGCTCGCAATGACAAAATTTATACTGTCATCCTAGCGAAAGCGGGGATCCAGGGTCAACTCGCAGGAAGGTGAATTGTTGTTAGAACTTCAAGAAATTGATTTCTAGAATTTTTACTAAAGAACATAAACATCGCTGGCTCCATAGTCCCTTCAGAGTTGTGGAGCCTTTTTGCAATAGTCAGCACTGTGGCTCCATAGTGCTGACGCAACTATGGAGCCAGCAGAGGGAGAAAAAGCAGGGGTTGGAATTTGACGTAAAATGACTTTTGTGTTATGCTAATTTAGCAAGAATTAGCTTGCGTTGGCCTGGCAAATCCAGGAATAACGATCATTTAAAAGGAGAATTTCGATGACGACAGGGTCGATCACGAAAAAAGTAACGAGCGGACAGGAAAAGCAGTGGGGACGGTTTGTCGAGGATACAATCTGCGAAGCACGCAAGCAGGTGGCGATTGATAAGGGCGCAATGCAGAGTCTTCTCGGCAACGGCGACAAGGTTAGGGCAGGGATTATTGACCTGCTTATTAAACATTCGGCATCCGACGACAGGTTCGGGCTGGTTACAGCCTTTAAGCTCACGGTTCCGAAAGGCTACAGCCATGACACGCAGCTTGCGATTTTCGCTTCGTTCGCGAAAAACAAGTCCGAAAAGTTCTATTATTACAATGACAATATAACGGACGAAAATTTCGCCAAGGTGACGCAGAAGCTCGTTCCGGGCAAGACCTACGGGGTCAAGATTTTCCAAATTAAGAGCTATGTAACATCGGAAGACTGCCTGGCATTTCTTGCCTCGCAGAGAGCGATACTCGTCGGGGCACAGGGTCTTTCCCTAGTCAGACAGCTCAAAAAGGATCAGTTTCCGACGATTGGGAAATGGACGGTCTCTTTCGACGAGAAAGACGCTCTTTGGGCTGACGGCGACGGTGACCACAGGGTGCCGTACTTGTATCGGTATTCGGACGGCGACTGGGGTTTCGACCTCGGCGGCTTCGAGGGGGACTGGAATGGCGACGGCTGTCTTCTTTGCTTCTGCGACTTAAGCGCTTAGGCGCTTGGCCGCTTAGGTCTTTAGACCTTAGACTCTTAGAGCCTCTGCTATATGCAGGGGCTCTGTTTTTTTATATAATATTTTTAGATATGGTTAGGATATGCGGCTAAGGCTTCATGCTATCTTATCTTGTAAAGGAATTTTACGAGGAGTTCATCGGGTAAAACTTTATGAATGAGAGTAATCCTTTATGAAAAAATTAAATAAGTCGGTGCGGTGTGCTAATGAGCATAAAACCTCTAATGATAGACAGGCTCAGGATAAAATACAGGGAATGACCGGTGTTGTTCCCGGTGGAAAAGGAAGGCACGCCGTACATACCGCTGACGGCGACGGTAACCACAGGGTGCCGAACTTGAATCGGAATTCGGACGGCGACTGGAATTTCAACCTCGGCAACTTCGAGAAGGACTGGAATGACGACAACTGTCTTCTTTGCTTCTGCCACTTATTTGATTCTCTCGCTATTTATTGGCGGGAGTTTTTTCTTGCAAACTCTTTTTCCAACCGCCGAGCATACGGCCGATCTCGTCAAGTGAAACGATGAAATCTCCGTAATTGGAATGACTGATGATTTTTTGCTCCCAGCTTATTTGGATGAAAAATTTTAGAAGGTCACATTTTCCGGTTGCCTGGGATACGTGTGATAATTTTTCGAATTTATCATGAGCAAAAGAGGCTCTGAATATCAACTCGAGAAAAGATAAAAAAGTATCATCAATTCTCGCCCCGATAGAATACCTATCGATACGGTTAAGATTCGACAGATTTTTATGCCAAATTTGATAAATTTCTTTGGCCCTGACGAGAGCTAAGGGTGATTGTGCTGAAACAGAAGGGGGGGGGGTGTAATATTAATAGAATGTTTAAGCATAAGTATAGAACAATAATTAAGATTGAAAATCTCATCGAAACTTGGGAATATTTTTTGCGCGGCAAGCGGCACAAAAAAGATGTCGCGATTTTCCAAGCCGATTTATCGGCTAATTTGGCGAGTCTTTATTATTCATTGGCGAGTTATTCATATAAACATGGCGGTTATACGGCATTTAACGTGTCTGATCCGAAGCCGCGGAATATCCATAAGGCGACAGTGCGCGACCGCGTCCTACATCATCTCATATATAAGGCGCTTTATCCTTATTTTGAGGCTAAATTCATTTACGATTCTTATTCATGTAGGGAAAATAAGGGCGTTCACCGGGCGCTAGATAGATTCAAGTATCTTGCCGGGAAAGTTTCCAAAAATAATTCCCAAACTTGTTATGTGTTGAAATGCGATATCAAGAAATTCTTTGCCTCTATTGATCATGATGTTTTGTGTAAGATATTGGAAAGGCACATAGAGGATCGTGACATTCTATGGCTGATCAGACAGGTCGTTTCAAGTTTTTATTCAACTAGACAGGGGATCGGGCTGCCTCTTGGAAATCTCACATCGCAATTGTTGGTTAATATCTACATGCATGAGTTTGACATGTTTATAAAGCAAGAGCTCCGTGTTAAATATTATATCAGATACGCTGATGACTTCGTAGTCTTATCTGACAACGAAGAGTATCTCAGTGACCTTCTGTCGAAGATAAGGAAGTTTTTAGGCGAGAGATTGAAATTAACACTTCATGATCATAAGGTATATATTAAAACTTACAATTCCGGCTTGGATTTTCTTGGCTGGATTCATTTTCCTTATTATAGGCAATTAAGATCGTCCACTAAGCGTAAGATTGTCAGAAAATTAAAAAATTATCCTAAGAAAGAAACGGTTATGTCTTATCGCGGGCTTTTAAGTTATGGCAATACCTATAAATTGAAAAAACGAGTTGGTCTATTTGATCAAGGAAGTGATTAAAATTGCTTAAATTAGCAATTTTAGGGAACTTGACATATCCTGAAAACCTGTTAATATATATCTATAATCAAATAAAGCCATAGACAGTAGGCCTCCAAATAAGCCCTACCGAGGTGAAAACAATATCTTTTAGAGTTATTGCTCGTGTCTGTGGTTGCCCCACAGTTTTTTATTTTATACACAAATTAGCACAAATTTAAAACAAATTGACACAAATAAATCCGTGTAAATCTGTAAAAAAATCTGTGTAAATATGTTTTATCCATATGCCAAAGACAAAAGGACAAAAGCAGGCAATATTAGCTGAATTATTCGATAAAGTCAGTAAAGCGAAATCAATCGTCTTTACCCAATTTAACGGGTTAGAAGCTAAGGAAAATGAAGAGTTGAGAAAGGAATTGCGTGCTGAAAACAGCGAATATTATGTAGCAAAAAAGACTTTGCTCGATATCGCTTTGAAGAATTCGAACATCAATGACGTTGATGTAAGGAACTTGCCAGGACAGATCGCTGCAGTATTCGGATACGGAGATGAAGTTACTCCAGCTAAGATCGTTGATAAATTCGTAGATAAATTCAAGAAAGAAAAGACAAACAAGATCGAATTTGTCGGCGGTGTATTGGAAAATAAGTTCTTATCAGCTGTAAGCGTCAGTGAATTGGCTAAATTGCCAAGCAAGCAAGAACTTTATGCGAAATTGGTCGGCACGATCAACGCTCCGGTTTCCGGCTTCGTAAATGTATTGGCTGGCAATCTGCGCGGTTTAGTGACTGTCTTGAAAGCTATTGAGGGTAAGAAGTAAAATATAATTCGAATTCTACAAATGTAATTCGAATACCCCAAATGGGTGGTATATATTAAAATTTAATTAATAAATAAATTAAAAATAATTCGAGGCATTAGAATAAAATTCGAGGCATTAGAATTATAATTATTCAAAATTATGACAGAAGAAATCAAAGAAGTCCCAGAAAAGTTCAAACCATTGGTTGAACAGATTGAAAAAATGTCAGTTCTAGACTTAGCTGAATTGGTTAAGGTTTTAGAAGACAAGTTCGGAGTTTCAGCATCAGCGCCAGCTATGATGATGGCTATGCCAGGAGCAGGAGCAGGAGCTGCAGCAGCTGAAGAGAAAACAAGCTTCAATGTTGAAATAACTGAAGCAGGCGCAAACAAGATCAACGTCATCAAGGCTGTCCGCGAAATCACCCAGATCGGCTTGAAAGAAGCCAAGGATTTGGTAGACGGAGCTCCAAAGATGGTCAAGGAAGGCGTTAAGAAGGAAGAAGCTGAAGAAATGAAGAAGAAATTAGAAGAAGCTGGCGCAAAGGTAACTTTGAAATAAGCTTTTCTCGATCCGCCGGCTGGCGGAATAAAAAAATGCCCGTTAAAACGGGCATTTTTTTGTGCTTAAATTTTAGAATCCGCTTTTATAGACAGATGATCCGCTCAGGATGTAGAATGTCTTATTCTTTTCGTCAACGGCAAAGTCTTTGATTTCTTTGTCGGTCGTATATTGTATGAAGAATTTCCCATTCTTATCAAAGACGATGATCCTTTTCTGCGACGGCTCCAGGATGTAGATGAAGTTGTTATCCGTTCTCGCGATCAATTTTGCCGGATTGTTGATTGCCGGCTCGACATCTTCCAGGGCGAAATTTTCCTGCCGGCCTTTCAATAATTTGATCAATTCCCCGTCTGATCTTAATGCATAAATGTTACCGTCGATGTCCATACTGACAGCGTCATCCAGGCTGATGTTTTCTTTCAGCCATTTTGTCCTTTCAAAACCCGGGCCTTTTTTTGCCAGGCTGTAAATTTCATTGCCGTCGATGATGTATAATTTTCCGTTAAAACTGACGGCGCCTTTCAAGTCGGCCAATCGCGTATTGATCGCCGCATTTTCCATCTGCTGGTTTTTCGTGTTATAGATCACGACTTTCTTGTCATCAAAATAATAAATATTGCCATTCTTATCCAGAGTCGGTTTTTCAAGATTTGCCGCGTCCGTTTTTACCGAGGAAACTTTGCTGTCGGCCAGGTCCAAGGCGAAGATGGAGTTATGGCCGGCGGCATAG
Organism: uncultured Gammaproteobacteria bacterium; assembly: GCA_964360445.1. Taxonomy (GTDB): domain Bacteria; phylum Patescibacteriota; class Patescibacteriia; order Patescibacteriales; family JAKAJF01; genus CAYHWE01. Next base: position 26,490 of record CAYHWE010000001.1, read on the forward strand.
AGCTTGTTTCCATCCATCGTCAGATTTTTCAGATCGGTATTTTCCGATGGGATCAGGGCGATTTCCTGCAGCTTGTCCAATTTTACCGCATGTCTTATTTTTTCCAGATATCCGTCATATTTATCGCTAAGGATGGAATAGTTCTTATCAGTTTGCGGCAGCTTGCCTAATAAATCTTTTATTTCCGGAAGCAGCTTTTTTATTTCCGATTCGTTATCATACAGAAGATCCGCTTCGATCTGGTTCTGTTTCTGCTCTATTTCCCGGACAATGGAATTTATATTTTTTTCCCTTTCGATTTTCTTGTTTTTGAAATTAAGGAAATTTATATTAAAAATGAGGATGATCAGGCAGCCGAAGGTGATGCCGAAAAGGATCTTATTCATCCTGCTGAGATCTTTAAGCCAGAGCCTGAAAGCGAAGGACAGAGCGCGCGCTTTTCCGACCATCAGCCCGGGCTGTGATTTTATATTTTTCAGCAGATTGAACAAATTTTCTTTATTAGATGCGGTCTTGGATATGAATATTATCAGGCTGAAAGCATAGGAAAAGAATATCCTTATGGCGCCGAAAACATAGGCAAATATGAAAGACGGTTTCCTTTTGAAAAATATCTTATCTTTGAGCCCGCCGATCGGAGCCGGATTTTTCCGTCCGTTTTTTATCAGCCTGCCCAGTATTTTCCTGAAACTTACGTAACCTCCTGGCGCAAGGAATTTTTCCGTGCTTTCTTCGACATTGTTAAGATTGGAAATAGAGGCATGGGTCGAGCTTGTGATTATTTCTTTTTTCGGTTCCAATTCGTAGGATCCGTAGGTATTTTTTATGACTATCCCCAGGAAAGAGACGTAGGAATTGATCTGGGACAGGATATTCCTTATCTGTTCCACTGCGCCGGCCGGGGGAAGGGTGGTTACTATCTCTGTCATCTGCTTGCCGGTCAGGTATTCGGAAACAGCTTCATTGGTAAAGACGAAATAGCCGCCGACAGGAATCGTCCCGCTTATTATGTTGGAGAAAATTTTTGCCTGGTTTATCGGACCGTTTTCATTCTCTTTCGTATGATCTATTATATTTATCAATTTATAGCATTGCTTTTCCTGGCAGGCGGCCCTATTATTATTTTTTGATTTCGCGGCCGGATTTTCTTTGTAAATCAAAAAGGCTTTCGGCTTGCCTATGCTTGAGAAGTAAAGATCGTTTTCATGGATTATACCGACAAGGGCGTTGATCAGGCTGAGATCAGTATCGATTTTTTCGCTTTGCAGGAAGTCGTTTAAATTCTTGTTGGTCTTTGCAATCGCCAATTCGAATATGTGTTCTATTTTTATATTCTGATTTTTTTCCCGCAATACCAGCTTTTCATTCTGATAATAATTATGCTCTATGTTCTGGATCAGGAAATCGATCATTTTCAGGTCGCTCGCGGTCTTTGACTCTATTTCAATCAAAAAAAACAGCTTGCCGGCCAGATTTTCCTTTTCCGAATCCGGTTGGGCAATATGAATATCGCTGGTTGTGCCTGTTTTTTTTTCAGCACCCCTCAGAATCAATTGGGCTAGTTTATAATGCATCTTTTGACTATTATTTATGCCTATATTATACTATAAAAGTATATAATCCACAAATTACAAATATGCTAAGCAGTCTGTTCGGCTCCAATGCCAGGGTGAAAATCCTAAAATTATTTTTGTTGAATCCTCATAAGAAATACTATGTCAGGCAGCTGGCCAGGGATTTGAAATTGCAGGTGAATTCCGTGCGCAGAGAGCTTGATAATCTCGAAAAGATAGGGTTGCTCGGTTTCAGCGTGGGCAAGGATAGTCCGGATTGCGATGATAACCAGGATGAATCGGGCCAAGCAGGCAAGCAGGATAAGAAATTTTTCCAGGTCAATCCTGACTTTATCATTTTCGAAGAGATAAAAGCGCTGATGCTGAAATCCCAGGGTTTGCATAAGGATGATTTTATAGACAGGCTGAGAAAGAGCGGAAAAATTAAATTGCTGATATTGTCGGGTATTTTCGTGAACAACAAGGATTCGGCGGTCGATCTGCTCATTGTCGGGAATCTCGATAAGGACAAGCTCATGAAGCAGATCAGGGAATTGGAGAAAGAATTGGGCAAGGAAATAAATTTTACGATCATGGATGTCAAGGAATTCATGTATAGACGCGATATGACCGATGTGTTCCTGTATAGCGTATTGGAAAGCAGGAAGATGATAGCTATCGATGAAATAGGATTAAGCTAAATTCAAAAAAAACAGCCTTAAAGCCGCTGAAAAGTGGTTTTTTTGTTATTTTATCCAATTTTAGCTTAAATATGCCAATTATTGGCCGTTCTTGGCCATTCAAAAATGTCAGGGGTTTTATCCCTTGACATTTTTGCTATTTTGTGCTAAGATTGCATATTCTCTTTTTTTTAAAAAAATATATGGAGATAAATGAGTTTTTCAAATTGATCGGAAAAAGAAAGCAGACTATTTTTGCAATAGTGCTGCTTTTTGTATTCGTGGCTTCTGTCTTGACCCTGATCCAGCCGTTGAGGTATGAATCAAGGTCAAAACTTCTGGTCTTACAGGATTTCGGAGATAATTTTGATCCATACTCAGCGGCAAAATCAAATGAATATTTAAGCAATCTTTTGGCCAGGATAACGACTTCCGAGGTTTTTTTTGAAGAGATGGCTGACTCCGGATTCAATGTGGACGGGAAATATTTTTCCGACAGGGCTGACAAAAAATTGAAGATCTGGGAAAAGACGGTTGTTGCGAAAGCGGTCAATGATTCCGGAATCATTTCCGTGAATATATATCATACGGACAGGTATCAGACCGAGCAGATCGCAAGGGCTGTCAATTATGTCTTGAAAACAAAAAATAGCCAATTTTACGCCGGCGGTTCGAGCGTTAACATAAAAGTCATCGATGAACCGATCGTTTCAAAATGGCCGGTCAAACCGAACGCGCCTTTGAATATCGGTTTCGCTGTCATCCTTGGTTTTATTTCCGGATTGTTTTATATTTATATCCTGCCGGACGAAAAATACAGCTTGCGCATCCTGCCGAAACCGAGGAACAGGATCGAATATTCGAAAGTTGAAGAAAATATTTCCGTTCCTGATTCTTTTGAAAGAGGCAGTATAAGGAATGTCGCAGGCTAATTGCGCCTTGATCAGATTGCTTTTTTTAAAGCGCTCTGATGAGGGAGTAATGGTGATTTTTTTTACAGGAAGTGTTGCACTTTGACAAAATAAAAAAAGTCCGCCTTAGGCGGAAAAAAACAAAAAAAGAGGGAGGGGATTACAGTGAAAAAACTCTTAGTAGCGCTGATGCTGTTTATGGTTGCGACCATAGCGGCGACGGCTGCTATGGGGGCGACCCAGAAGTATTCCGGAGAGGATTTAATGAAATCCGGTAAAATGATTACCCTTCAAGGGGCAAAACAGGCCAATCCCGCTCCTGGGCATGATGATCTTAAATGGAATGTGTGTCTCATCTGCCATGCAGATGGTGATGAGCCGCTACTTTCGGATTATTATACTCATGAATTGGAGGAGAAGTGCTTGAAGTGCCACAATACAGTCAGTTGGCACAATAATCCTTTAATTAAAAAGGCAGACAAATCTAAGGAGCAGGCGAATAAAAAGCATGTCGCCAAAAAGACGGATAAGACGAAACAGCAGCAGGCAAAGAAACCGGTTTCCAGGAAGATGGAGAGGGCGGTATCGGTTACGCATATTCCCTTCGGAGAGTCATACACGGTTAAGAAGGGCGACAGCCTTGCCCGCATAGCGAAGAGATTCGGGATGCATTGGCAGGTTGTCTACGCCCTTAACAGGGATATCGTAGGCAAAAATCCCAATCGCATTTTCCCGAATCAAAAATTGAAGATGCCTGACAAAGGCGTCTTTCACTGGGTTAATGTCAACGCTGATCCTTACGGCAATAAGGACATAAAGAAAGCCATTTATGTCTTTGATCTGCCCGAGGCTGTTAAGGATAAGGCTTTTAAGGCGATAGATAAAACTCCCGGCCAGGCAGGAATCATATATCCCGGCCAGGTTTTCAGGCAGATGTGGTTTGGGAAAGGTTTGGCTAATAATGTTTTGGCCGCTTTCCCGTCTCCGATAGAGACCAGGATGTGGATGATCGAACATGAAGAATCTCTTTATACGTTTTATAGGCCAGGTTGCACAAACTGGTCATATGACGTAAAAAAGATAATCCCGGTGGTCATCCTTGAGCCGAAAAAGAAAGAGATTCCGGCTATCATTCCTGAAAGAGAAACACCAGAGGAGACCACTCCTGTTCAGGAAGAAGAGATGCCGACATCTGCTCCGGATTTTGAAGGTATCGGAGAGATTGACGGAAGAAGTTTTCTTGATATATATGCCGGAGGCGGATCGTATGAAAGCTCAGGAAATAACTCTGGGTCCTATTACTGGACCAAAGTAAGAATCAAGCCCTTTGACTATGAGTTTGATGGTATTAAGGGCAATTGGGGTATTTTCGGAACTTATGCCGCCGGAAGCGGCGACGATAACACATTCGGATACGACTGGAGTCGTTCCGTTGCCGGCTTGACTGCCAGCGCCATAGGCGACGACAAGGACTTTGACCTTGACGTCGGAGTCGGCAAGCAGTTCAGCAACGGCGAGCAGGATTTATACAAGAGCGAACAGGAAGATGACATTTTCCTTGTTTCCGCTCATGGTAATTTCTATGCCCGCCGCAACAGAGGCGAGTTGTGGTTCCCGAAAGCTGAGGTCAATTTGGAAGTCGTTCTTCCTTTTGATCAGGAGCACAAACACAGCTGGAACGGCCAAGAGTTAACTCCGGATCCTTTTAATAACCGTTATGCTGAAGTCATGATGACGCAGTATGTCTATGATTTTGATTTTGACGGCGTAAAAGTGACTCCCTGAATTAATCTGGGCTTTAGCAATGAATACAGCGACGGAGGAGATAACCCGGACTATTTTTATCAGTTCGGTCCGACCGCGGCGCTTTCGTATAAAGGAATAGACATACTGAAATTGTCCGTCTTAAACTATAAGGACAACTTCAGTGAGAACAAGGACCATCAACTGCAGTTATTCAACCTTTCCCTGGGATACCAGTGGAAATAAGGAGGAGAAATGAAAAAGTTCTTTTTTATCACGTTGATGCTCGTGTTAATCATCAGTTTCGGTCAGTCGGCTTTCGCGGCCGAGTTGCCGGAGGCTGGGAATATCGTGGTAGAGGGCAAGGGCGGCGAGTTTAGCGCCTCGTGCTCCGACGACAAGATCGTCGTCAAAGCGCCCGTCCTTACCGCGCAGCTGGAGAAAGAGGGTCTTAAAACGACAAAATGGCAGCTTTACGCCAGCCAAAGCTACTCACAGGATAACAAGTGGGTAGTAATCCCCGAGGAAAATGACGAGAACTACGCAATCGGGGCGACCAATGAAGGTAATATGCTGACCAGTTACGTGGAGCCGTTCGGCAACCACAGATTCTACTGGCTCAGGATATGGGGAAAAGACTTGGTCTCCGGTAAATGGCTCTGGATAGACCAGAGCTCGTCTTTTTCCAGGCTCAATAAAAAGAAAGAGCCGAGCTACGAGATAATCGTAGACATGGTCAGTTGCAAGGTATTCGAAGTCCCTGAGAAATACAAAGTCAGGGATTAGAATCCGGCGCCGGCCAATTAACAACACCCCGCATTTTCCGTAGAAAATGCGGGGTTTTTTCTTGTTCAATATTTTAATCGGTTTGAGTTTTTGTTTTTGCCGTCGGAATGGCGAAGAGTCCGCCGATCAACGCCCAATACGCCCATTCCAGGGCCGTATTTCTTAAAATATTGTCGGCAAAACTCATTGCGTATAAAGAAAATGTCAGGCCGATTGTTAAGAGTATTAAAATTTTAAAATTAGCCAGCTCGGTCTTTTTATATTTTGTTAAAAGATAATAAAATAAAGAGATTATTATGAAGAGATAAGAGGCAAGTCCGAGGTATCCGTTTTCCAAAGCGATTTTCAGATAATCGTTATGCGGATCGGACGAGCCGAAACTCTCTCCGCGTTTTTGCAAAATCAATTCTTTCGCCATCCCCGTGCCATGCCCGAAAAATTTTTTCTCCCGGACATAACCGATACTATCCTGCCAAAGATCAAGGCGCCAGTCGATGGAGCTGTATTGGTTATTTGAAGGGAATAGGTCTCTGATCCTTGTGTTGATTGATTCGGAGCTGACGAATAATATGAGCAGGATGAAAAATGAGATGATCAATAATTTCCTGAATCGGATTATGCCGATCAGCGCTATCGTCATAAGCAAAGCGAGCCAGGCTCCGCGGGTAAAAGTAAGGATCAGCATAGCGGTGAAAAACGGCATCAGGAGTGCGAACATCAGATTGTTTATCTTTTTCCGGTTGCTGATTAAAAAAATGAACAAGGTGATTGTTATCGCGATTACAAGATAATATGCGAACAGGTTCGGATGGGCGAATGTGCCATAAATCCTATTATAGATGCCTTCGAGAGGAACGCTCATCCCTGTTTTGGTCATAGACTGATAGGCGGCGACTACGCTCGGGATGATTGCGGAAGCGGCTATTGTCTTTATCAGATTGATGAAGTCTTTTGTCGAACCGGTAAGGATAAAGCCGAGAGCGAACAGCGAGAAGATGCTTAAGAGCCTGAAGCATTCGGTCAACCCGACGGGAATATGTCCGGAAATGAAAGAAGAGATGAACGCAAGAGATAAGAATAGGGAAACGGGAATCAGGAGGGGGATGCCTTTGAATTTGGAAAAATTATTGTAGATGATATAGCCGGTGAAAAAAAGAGTGATGCCGCCGATTATGAAAGAGAACCTGATATTATATCCGAAAGCAGCAATCGGCTCGCTGTAAAACAGATCAAGGACAGGCCTTAAAAAAATCAAAAGATAAAGGCCTGTCTTGTTATTTATGAACAAGACGATGAAAAGATAATAAATCAGGACCAGGAACAGGATGAAAATCGGCTTAAGGGCGATGAAAGGCAATATCACGGCCAGGAATCCGGTAGCTATCAGGAGGATCTGCCACGGTTTATTTTTTTGTATTATGCTTGACATTAATTCAATTTTATGCTAAAATTACAGGTATTTTATTTATCCAGATTAATTTAATTTTAGCCTAATATTATGCAAAAAGCAAGGATAAAAGATGTCGTGCTTGCCATAACCTACAACTGCAATTCGCGTTGCCGGATGTGTAATATTTGGCAAAAAACGGATAATATCAATGCTTTGGGCAAAGACGAACTCCTTAATCTGCCTGAAAATCTTGAAAATATCAATATCTCCGGAGGCGAACCCTTTTTAAGGACTGACTTGCCGGAATTGATCGGGGCGATCAAAACCAGATGCCCAAAGGCTAAAGTTATTATTTCTACCAACGGCTTTGCGACAGACGCGGTCCTTGGCCAAATGGAGAAAATATTAAAGACAATGCCGGAAATCGGCGTAGCGGTTTCTTTGGATGGGGTGAGCGAAAAGCATGACCAGATCAGGGGCATTCCGGGCGGTTTTGAAAAAGCGACTGCGACTCTGAAGGGATTGCAGAAGATGGGGGCGACGAATCTGAGGATCGGTTTCACTCTTGGCGACTATAACACGGAAGAATTGGAAAAGATGTATGATTTTGCAGACCAGCTCGGCATCCAGATGACTTTAGCGGTCGTCCATTCAAGCGAGAATTATTTTTCAAAAGATAACGCAATCAAAAATAAAGAGGTGATTTTGGAAAAATTGGATTGGCTAATGAAAAAAGAGCTCGGAAGTTTTGATCTGAAAAGATGGGCCAGAGCTTATTTCGCTTACGGCCTGAAATATTTTGTGCAAAGCGGAAAAAGGATCCTGCCTGATTATTCCGGAATCCTGAATGTCTTTATCGATCCGCTAGGAGATATTTATGCTTCTGATGTTTCAACAACGCCGATCGGAAAATTGGATAAGACGGGCATGAAAATAAGTCATAAGAAAGATAGCCATGAAAGCTGGATGATCTGCACCGCAAGGACAGCGATCAAAAAGCACTGGTTTAAAGCCGGATTTTGGATTGTAAAAAATAAATTATATAGCAGTTATGAAAATCTTACAAATAAATAAATTTTATTATTTGCGCGGAGGAGCGGAGAGATATTTCTTCGATCTGATGAAGTTGCTTGAGAGCAGCGGGCATAAGGCCGTTCCTTTTTCTATGAATGACAGCCGCAACGAAATGACTCCTTATCAGAAATATTTCATCGATAAAGTTGAGCTGGATAAATTCAGCGTAAGAAATATAATAAAGTTTTTTTACAATTATGACGCTGTCCGCAGGCTGAAAAAGGCGATCAAGGAAGAGAAGCCGGATATCGCGCATCTGCACAATATCGCGCATCAGATGAGTCCGGCGATCATCCGGGTCCTGAAACGGAACAATATTCCGGTTATCCAGACTCTGCATGATTATAAGATCGTTTGCCCTAATTACAGATTATTCAGTAAAAATGAAGTCTGTTTTAAGTGCAAGGGCGGAAAATTCTATAACTGCGCCATGCGGAAATGCATGAATGGTTCGCGCCTGAAAAGTATCTTGGCGGCAATCGAGGCTTATCTCAATAAGGATATTTATAAGCAGGTCGACCTGTTCATCGCTCCCAGCGAATTTATGAAAAAAATCTGCGTGGAGGGCGGTATTCCCGAAAACAAAATAAGAGTTATGCGTAATTTCGTTTCCCCTTCTTTTATGACAGCCGGAATAGAAAACAAGCCGGAGGATTATTTTTTCTATTATGGCAGGCTTTCAGGAGAGAAAGGGATAGACATCCTGTTGGAAGCGACAAAAAAAGAAAATTTCAATCTGAAAATCGCCGGAGTCGGGCCAGACCACGAAAGGTTGAAATCAGAAATCAAAAATTGGAAATTGGAAGACAGGGTGGAGCTGATCGGTCCGAAATATGGCGAAGAGCTGAAGAAGCTGATTGGCGGAGCAAGAGCGGTAATAGTGCCTTCGATTTGGCCGGAAAATATGCCTTTGAATATTTTGGAATCGATGTTTTTAGGAAGGCCGGTTATCGCTTCAATGATCGGCGGCATACCCGAAATCATCAAAGACGGGAAAACAGGTTTCTTATTCGAGCCGGGCAATGTTGACAGTCTTTTGTCTAAAATTAGGGAAATATCAGCTGATGATTTTTCCAGGATGGGCTTGGACGCTAGAAATGACATAGCCGGCTTGAAGGGGGATGAGTATTGCAGGGGATTATGCCTGTTATACAAAAAAGTCATAAAAGAAAGCAGGAAAGCCATGGCCAGGGCTTAAAGCCTTGACATATTCAGAAGATTATGTTAAAATTATAAGTTAATTTTTTATATAAAAATTTTTAAATTACACGCGTATGAAAAAGAAAATCTTATCTTTGTTTTTAGCGCTTGTTGTGATCGCGGCATCATTGGCGGCGATACCGGGAGCAAAAAGCAAGACAAAATCCTATTATAGCGGCGACGCTATGGCTTTCGACAACAGGATCATCATCGCTTCCGCGAATATGAGCGGTATCGAGTTGTTTGAAGTTGAAAATAAAAAATTAGTCCAGAAAGCGAAAATCGAATCATTCAGGGCCAAGTATTCCGGGCTCGACAGCTATAACAGCCTGGTTATGAACGAAGAGGACGGCAAACTGTATGTTTATGCCGTTGACGGCGAATATCTGTATAAATACGATATTACCGACTCTTCCGCTCCCGACTTAGTCGGCCAGGAAAAAGACAGCGCTTGGGATTGGTTCGGCGGCGTTGAAAAAAACGGAAACAGGATCATTACGATCGGCACAAAAGGGATGAAGATCTGGAGCTATGACCTGGAAATAATCGATTCTTATGATCTGCCGAAGGACAAAAACCAGTATAATGTATTGTTCAGCCAGAATGGAAGCTATGTTTTTGACTTAAACGACGATGAGATGAGTATTTTTGATACGAACACAAGACAGATCATCTCGACTTTTACGATAACAGCTTCCGAAAATCATAATAGGAAAGCATACAATGACCCGAGCGACAGCAGTATTTATATCGCTGACGATGAAAGCCTTAAAAAATTTGATTTTTCCGGAGGGATCAAAAAACAATTTTATCATACTTCGACTTTGGGCTATGATGTTGCCGGTTCCGGCGATTATATTTATTTTTCCGACGGCATCGGCGTGGTCAAATCAAGAAAAAGCGATCTGAAGCCGGTAGACTGGATCCATACGAGCGCGATAGACGGATCAGGCTGGGCTATGGGATTGAGAGTCGCTGCGCAGAACAGCAAGGATTATGTGATTGTTTTCAATAACGCGAGCATAGTGCTTCTGGACAATAATCTTGATAAATTGGATAGCTTCAAAGCGACAGAAGATGCTGACATAACATCGACTTCAGAGCCGTTGTCTTTATCGATCGATAAGAACAGGGCGGCCGTGAATTCTTATGTTTCATTGCGCGGAGCCGGTTATGGCGCCAATGAAGAACTTACGATTGATTTCGGCGGCGTGAAAAGCGTATCCGCGGCGGACGAAGATGGAAGGTTTACGCAGATTTTGCAGGTTCCGGATCTTGATGCAGGCAGGACCGATATAAAAGTTACCGGCGAATCAACCGGATTCAGCTACAGCCTCGGCTTCTTGGTCGAGTAAACCGAGCATTGACTTGAGCGTCGGAAAGTGCTAATCTGTTGCTCTTAAGTCCTATCGTATGAAGATATATTTTATCGGACAAAAAGGAATACCGGCAAGATCAGGAGGCGTGGAAAAACACGTTGAAGAGCTTTCGGTCAGGCTGGCAAAACAAGGACATGAAGTTTTTGTTTATACGCGTCCGAACTACACAAAATCCAACCTTAAGAAATACAAAGGCGTCCATCTGATCAGCCTTCGTAATATTCCCACTAAGCACATGGATGCCATCAGCCATACTTTTATGGCCTGCATGGATATGTTATTCAGGAAAGCCGATATTATCCATTTCCATTCGATCGGCCCGTCTTCTCTTATCTGGCTGGTAAAAATATTGAAGCCTGGCGTTCCTGTTATCGCCACTTTCCATACTAGATGTTATTTCCATAGAAAATGGGGAATTTTTGCCCGTTTTTATCTTAAGGTGGGCGAGTTTTTTGCTTGCGTTCTGGCTGATAAGACGATTGCGGTTTCGCAGACTCTGGCAAGATATGTAAAAAGCAGATATAACAAGAATGTAATTTATATCCCGAACGGAGTCGAGCTGCCGATCCGATTCCAACCCCGTCTTATCAAAAAATGGGGCCTGAAAAAGAACGGTTATATTCTGGCGGTATCAAGATTGGTAAGGCACAAGGGCTTGCATACTCTGATCAGCGCTTATGGCAGGATCAGGACTGATAAAAAATTAGTGATTGTCGGAGGCGGCGCTTTTACGGATGACTATGTCATGGAACTGAAAGAACTTGCCGGAGATAATAAGAGTATCGTTTTTACAGGCCAGCAGTCCGGGCGGGCGTTGAAAGAATTATTCGCCAACGCATATCTTTTCGTGCAGCCCTCGGAATCGGAAGGCTTGTCCATAGCCCTTCTTGAGGCCATGTCTCATAGAAAAGCGGTTTTAGCAAGCGATATAGAAGAAAATAAAGAAGCTATCGGAAGGACCGGGGTTATCTTTAAGGTTAATGATATCGATAGTTTAAAAAGCAAGCTGCAGCTTATGCTGAAAAAACCCAGCCTGATCAGGGAAAAGGGAAATTCAGGGAAAAAAAGAGTGGAAAAATTTTATAATTGGGCGGACATTTCCGATGAAATAACCGATATATACAGGAAGGCGGCGGCAGATAAGAATAAGATTATCCTGCCGAATCTTAAGCTGGCAAAAAAGTTTCTTGGTATTTGGTTTTAATCAGATTGCGTGATAAGCTTTTTATATGATTATCCATATAAATACGACTAAAAATAGAATATTAGAAATTATTCTGAAGAAAGGTGATGCGATTCTGGCAAAAAAAGAGGTCAAATCAGATTTTGACCAGGGAGAAAAAATATTGCCGGCGATCGATAAGCTATTGAAAAGCAAAAAAATCGGGTTGGAAGAAATTACCGGGATAGAAGTAGCCAATAAAGGCGGCAGCTTTACGTCTTTAAGGATCGGAGTGGTGACGGCAAATGCCCTGGGGTATGCGCTGGGCGCGCCGGTAAAAGGAGAATGCGGAGAAGGCAAGCATGAGTCAGGCTTTGATATTGTCGAGCCGTTTTATGATAAGGAGCCTAACATAGGAAGGCGTGTAACGCATAGTATATAACGTGTAACGCAATTGTGGATTAGCTGTTGAAAACTATGGTAAAAAAACAGTATTTTTAAAAAATTTCAAATAAAATAAAAACCCGCTTATTGATAAGCGGGTTTTTATTTTATTTTTTCTTTTATTTTAGGCAAAATATCAACGTGTCAAATATAGTTGACCCGAGGCGGATTGTGGCGTATAATAAAGTTATAAAGGTGAAAAGTGGGGAATAGTGGGGCAAGGGATTTAAGATTATTGAGAACATTGGGACTATTAAGATTCTTGAGATGATTAAATAACCCCAAAGATATCAAATAAATGTTCATCGGAGAATACAATCACAATCTTGATTCGAAGGGAAGGTTGGCTGTGCCGGCTAAATTCCGTTCTTTGCTGAAAGATGGAGCAGTTGTTACAAGAGGATTGGATAACTGCCTTTTTTTGTATCCCAAAAAGCAGTGGGCGATCGAGGCGCAGAAAATTGCCGGTATGCCGATCAGCCAGGCCAACGCCCGCGCTTTTTCAAGACATATGCTGGCCGGCGCCATGGATGTTGATTTTGACAGCCAGGGAAGGATCACATTGCCGGAATATCTCAGGAAATTCGCCGGATTGAAAAAAGATACGATAATCGCCGGACTTTATGACAAACTGGAAATCTGGGATCAGAAGGCCTGGGAGAAATATAAAGCCAAGACAGAAAAAGACAGCAATTTAATAGCCGAGACATTGGGGGAATTGGGAGTGTAGAAAATTTAAAATGTAAATATCAAAATGCAAAATGACAATGCAAAAATTCAAAATATATTATCATCCGAGATGACAAGGAGAATTTTAATTTTAACATTTTAAACTGCAATTTTACATTTTGATTTTTAAATTTTGAATTATGCTGTATCGCCACATATCAGTAATGCTTGAGGAGGTTTTGGAAGGGTTGGATCCGAAGAAAGGCGGGTATTTCATCGATTGCACTTTGGGGGGAGCCGGTTATACGGTCGCCATAGCCGGGAAAGTAGGCGAGGAAGGCAGGGTGGTATCCATTGATCTAGATAGACGCGCGATTGAGAACGCCCGCGAATTGATTGAAAAAAAGAAAATTAACAATATAACATTGGTGAATGACAGCTTCCGCTATGTAGGCGAGATAGCAAAAGAGAATTTCGGGGAAAAGAAAGCAAGCGGGATCGTTTTTGATTTAGGACTGTCATCCGCTCAGCTTGATGACGCGGCCAGAGGATTTTCTTTTAAAATAGATGCTCCGCTTGATATGAGTTTCGGAGAAAAGATACAGGGAGAGACGACGGAAAAAATCGTTAATTATCGGCGCGAGAATGAGCTGGCAAAAATATTCAGAGAATATGGCGAGGAAAGATTTGCCGGAAAGATAGCCAGGGAAATAGTCCAGCACAGGAAAAGCAATGAAATAAAAACAACGGGACAGCTGGTTGAGATAATAAGAAAAGCAATTCCGAAAAAATTCCAATTCGGGAATATACATCCGGCAACGCGGACATTCCAGGCCTTGCGCATAGCCACGAACGAAGAATTGCAGAGCCTTGAAGAAGCGCTTAAGGGCTGTCTGGATGTTTTGGAAACAGGGGCGAGGATAGCGGTTGTTTCTTTTCATAGCCTTGAAGATAGGATTATTAAGAATTTTTTCAAAGAAGAGAGTAGGGATTGCGTCTGCCCGCCGGAATTTCCGGTCTGTGGATGCGATCATATGGCCAGATTAAAAATATTAACTAAAAAACCAATATTGCCGTCTCCGGAGGAAATCAAGATGAATCCGAGAGCAAGAAGCGCAAAATTGAGGATTGCTGAAAAATTATGACAAAAATAAAAAGAGAAGAAACAAAAATTTCCGTACTTACAAGGAATAGACATAAGAAATCATCTATTAAGATAAACCTGAAAATTTTTAACGGGCTGGTTTTCGCCTCAGTCGTATTTTTAGGGGTTTCATACATAATCGGTGCGAACGCGCTGACCGTCAAAGGATTCGAGCTTATGGATCTGAAAAAGAATGCCAGGGAAATAAACAATGAAAACAGCAGCCTAGAGACAAGAATAACGGCGTTGGACTCTTATAACGGCCTGGATGAAAAAATAAAGGATTTAGGCATGGTCTCGGTTGCCAATGTTGATTATATCGAGAATAAGGCCGATGTAGTCGCTAAGAAATAATCGGTTATGAAACTTTGGAAAGAAAACAAAAAGGCAATGAAAAATAATAATCGCATAAACATCGTAATGGCGATTATTTTTTTGTTGGGCGGAGGATTGCTGGCGAAATTATACAGCCTGCAGATTTCCAGTTTTGACCTGTATGCCGCTAGGGCTACGAGCCAGCATCAGGTTTCAGCCGTCTTGCAGCCGGAAAGAGGGAGGATTTTCATTCAGGATAAGGATGGGGCCAATAAATTATATCCGGTCGCTTCCAATAAAAAATTCGCTTTGCTGTATGCTGTTCCTCGCGATGTAAAAGAGCCGGAAATGCTGGCGGAAGCATTGTTCGTATTTTTCAAGCAGGAGCAATCGGAGAAGGATATCGACAAGAAGATGGATGAAGACGAAAAAACCGATCTGCAGGATAAGACGGCCGGATTGGATGACGCGGGAAAGCAGAAAGCCGCCGCGGAATATGAAGCGTTCAAAAAAAGCAAAGAATATCAGGAGCTGAAAAAATTAAAAAGAGAGGACGAACTGAAAAAAGCGAAAGAAAAAGCGATAGAAGCGTATTTGAAAATTCTAACTAAGCCCGATGACCCTTATGAGCCCTTGGAACAGAAAGTGGATGAGGATGCGATCAGGAAATTATTCGCGCAAATCGCAAGCGTCGACAACGAAGAATTCAAGCCTGAGAATCTGGAAGTGAAAGGCAATAAGATTTTTATAAATGATGAAGGCGCATTAAGAGAATTGGAAATAGACGGGCTGCAATTTGAAATGAAGGCTTTCCGGTTTTATCCCGAGGGCAGTATCGGGGCGAATATGACCGGTTTTGTGAGTTATTCCGGCGATGATTCGCGCGGACAATACGGGCTGGAGGGTTTTTTCAATGAAGAGCTGACCGGCGTGTCCGGATCGATAAAGACTGAACGTAGCGCCCATGGCGAACTGATCATAATGAATGACCGCGAATATACCAAGCCGAAAAACGGCAGCGATCTGGTCTTGACGATAGACAGGACAATACAATTCACGGCCTGCCAAAAACTCAACGAAGCGGTCAAGAAGCACGGAGCCGATGGCGGGAGCGTGGTGATCATGGATCCGGATACCGGCGCGATCCTGGCAATGTGCTCAAATCCGGATTATGATCCGAACCATTACAGGGATGTCGAGGATATAAATATTTTCAATAACCAGGTTGTCTTTTCCCAATATGAGCCTGGATCGATCTTTAAGGGAATAACGATGGCTATGGGCATCGATCAGGAAAAGATAATGCCGCAGACGACTTTTACCGATACCGGAAGCGTAAAAATCGCCGACTATGAAATCAAAAACTCGGATCTCAAGGCGCATGGCGTCATCGATATGAACGGAGTCCTGCGGGAATCTTTGAATACGGGAACGATTTTTGTCATGCGCAAGATCGGAGCAGATGTATTCAGGGATTATGTCAAGAATTTCGGATTCGGCGAAAAGACCGGTATAGAATTGGAAGGGGAGAGTACTGGCGATATAAAAAATCTCGTAAAAGACAAGATGAACAAAGAATTATACGCGGCAACGGCTTCCTTCGGGCAGGGAATCGCGGTTACGCCTCTGCAGATGATCAATGCGTTCGCGGCCATGGCAAACGGCGGCATCCTGATGAAGCCATATCTTGTCAAAGAGGTCATTCTCGGCGACGGATCAAGGATTGTCACGCAGCCGAAGCAGATAAGGAGAGTCATCTCCGAGCGGGGCGCTATGATCCTGAGCGGGATGCTGGTCAATGTAGTCGAGAACGGGCACGGAAAGCGCGCCGGAGTGAAAGGCTATTATGTAGCCGGGAAAACAGGCACCGCCCAGATCCCGAAAAAAGACGGACGCGGATATGAAAAAAACGCGCACATCGGTTCATTCGCCGGCTTTGCTCCGGCCAACAATCCGAAATTCGCGATGCTCGTCAGGCTTGATAATCCTCGCGATGTGGAATGGGCGGAAAGTTCAGCCGCGCCGCTGTTCGGGGAAATCTCAGAATTTTTGCTCCATTATCTGCAGGTGCCGACGGAGAGGGCTGATAAATAAGATAGGGTTTAGAGTGAATGGTTTAGAAAGAAAGGGGCTGACCCCTTTTGTTTTTTTGGCGATTCCTGGTATAATAAGCAGGAAGTTATCGCTTAAAATTATGCTTAATAAAAAAATATTCATCATTGAGGATGACGCCAATATCCTGTATGCTCTTCAGGCTAAGTTCAGCATAGAAGGATTTCAGGTCGAGATCGATAACGGCACAGGAGAAAGAGAGGAAGTCCTGAATAAGATCAGGATTTTCAGGCCGGATTTCATAGTCATGGATCTTGTCCTGCCAAGGATGGACGGAAAGGAATTATTGCATGCGATAAAAGCGGATGAATATGTTTCAGGCGCTTATGTTTTTGTCTTTTCCGATTTCAGCGATGAGGACGACAGGGCAAGAAGAGAAAGGACCGGCGCTGATTATTTCTTGGTCAAGGAGAAATTTTTGGTTGATGAGTTTGTGGCAAAGGTTAAAAAAATAATCGAGAATAAGGCGAAAATAAATTGATATGAAATTAAAATTGGATAAGAAAAGAATAATTTATATGGCCATAGGCGCGATCATATTTATCGGGATCGGTTTGTATTTCTTTTTTGGCGGGAAAGATAAGGTTGAATATGTTACCGCGCAGACGGAAAGGGGTGTTTTAGTCCAGACAGTTTCCGAGACTGGAACGGTAAAAGCGGCCAGTGAATTGGATTTGAGTTTTTTGAATAGCGGCAAGGTAAAGAAGATCATGGTTGAGGTCGGCGATAAAGTCGTAAAGGATCAGCCTTTGGCAGAGCTGGATTATGATCAGTTATCCTTGAAACAAAAAGAAGCGCAGGCCAATCTTTCAGCCGCAGAGGCCAATCTGGCAAAGTTAAGGGTCGGCGCCAGCCATGTTGAATTATTGGTAGCCGAGGCAAGCGTCAATCAGGCCAAGTCCTCTTACGATTCAGCCGTCAAAGAGCAGGGAAATACGCAGAAGGTCGTTGATGAAAATATCAAGCAGGCGAAAAAAACTTTAAGCGATCTGGAGTCGGAAGCTGACGGCGATGTGACTACTTATGAGCAGGCGGTCGCCACGGCTGAAATAAATCTGGACAATACGAAAAAAACATACAAACAGACGTTTGACAACAAGATTGATAACGGTCTTGTTTCCGCCGAAGAAAAACTCAATTCGGCCAATGTCGCCTTGGATAATATCAATAAAGCGCTCAATGATGAGGATGCCAAGAATCTTCTGAGCGTAAAAAACAGTTTTTATCTAGGGGAAACTATTAAATATTATAATGAAGCGAAAATATTGATAAGCTCTGCAGAGACAAGCCTGGCTGCGGCGAAGCAGAATAAGAATTCAGACAATGTCAATTCTGCGCTGATTGATGCCTTGGACGCTTTGGACGGAACATTGTCTGCTCTGAGCAACTGTTATAAAGTCCTTGAAAACAGCCTTGTTTCCGCTAATTTTACTCAAGCCGAACTTGACGCGTATAAAACGACGATCAGCTCCCAGCAGACTGCCATCAGCGCCGCTATTTCTGCGATAAATTCAAGCAAACAGAACATCTCAGACGCTTCTTTGTCTTATGATACCAATGTGGCAACCGCGCAGAACAGCCTGACTCAGGCCAATGTCAATCTTGCGAATGCCATAATTTCCGCGCAGAACTCCTATTCAAGCGCCGTAATCAACGGCGGACAGCAGATCGATTCGGCGCAAGCCAAGGTTGATTCTGCCTTGAAAGCGTGGGAGTTGGCTAAAGTCCAGTTAAGCAAAACCGAGTCTCCGGCAAGATCGGAAGACATAAGAGCGGCTGAAGCGCAGGTGGCGCAGGTCCAGGCGGCTTTAGAATCGGCAGCACTGCAGATTGATAACAGCGTCATAAAAGCGCCTTTGGACGGGATTATCACCGGCATAAATTACGAAGAAGGAGAAGACTCTTCTTCCGGCAAAGCGGCGATCGCCATGCTCGGTGAAAATAATCTGGAAATAGAGGTGCTGATTTCAGAAACGGATGTTGCCAAAGTGAATAAGAACAATGAAGCAGAAATCACATTAGACGCTTTTGGCGATGATAGGAAATTAAAGGCTTTCATCGTCTCGATCGATCCAGCTGAAACAATAATCCAGGAAGTCATTTACTATAAAGTCAATGTCGCTTTCGCGGATGCGAAGGAGACTTTGGCGGATGTCAGGTCGGGAATGACCGCCAATGTTTTGATTACGACGAATAAAAAAGATAGCGTGTTGATAATACCGAGCCGGGCGATCATCGAGAGGGCGGATGGAGTAAAAATCGTCAGGATCCTGGCTGATGATGGAATCAATGAAGTTCCGGTCGGTATCGGCATTAAGGGCGATGCCGGAAAGATAGAAATAATATCCGGCCTTAAAGAGGGAGATATCGTTGTTACTTCTATCAAAGAAAATAAATAAAAAATGGTCCGCTCGAAATTTACTGAGCGGACCGCTATGCATTCAAAAGATCGTTTGTTTTTTCCTCCGTTTCTTTCTGCGGGCATTTTGGCGCCCAGCCCGGCTTAAACCCTCTTTCCTCTGTTTCGGTTATGGAGAATCGGCAATTATGTCTGCAGGCTGAACATCTAAATTCGACTTTTCCAGTTACCTCCACGCGCTTCCAGACCGCTTCCATCCGTATCACCTCCTTTTTTATTAGTCATAAATATAATAATCAAATTCATAAACCAAGTCAAATATGCCGTTGATCCGAATCAAAGATCTGCATAAAGCATATAAGAATGAAGATTTGGAAACGCCGGTGCTCCGCGGTGTTTCTTTTGATATAGAAAAAGGTGAATTTGTTTCCATTATGGGTCCGTCCGGATCAGGCAAATCCACATTGATGCATATCCTCGGCTTGCTTGACCGATTAACAACGGGAGAATATTTTTTGGACGGCATGGATGTGACCAAGTTGACGGATGACGAATTGGCCGCCTTCCGCAATGAAAAAATCGGATTCGTTTTCCAGGCTTTCAACCTGTTGCCGCGCACGACTGTTCTGGATAATGTAAAATTGCCGCTGACTTATTCTGAAAATAAGACTGATATGGAATCGCGCGCGCAAAAAGTTTTGGAAAGCGTCGGCCTCGGCCATCGGTTGAATTATTTTACGAATCAGATTTCGGGCGGCGAAAAGCAGAGGGTGGCGATCGCGCGCGCTTTGGTAAATAATCCGTCCGTCATTTTCGCGGACGAACCGACAGGAAATCTTGATTCCAAGTCGGGTAATCAAGTTATGCAAATCTTGCAAAAGCTGAACGAAGAAGGCAACACGATCATTCTTGTCACGCATGAAACATTTACGGCCGAACACGCGAAAAGGATAATCAAAGTAAGGGACGGGCTGATTGTGAGCGATGAGAAAGTTGTGAATAGGAGATTCGCGAAAGAAGGGGAGAATTTAAAGTAATTTCCAATTTTTAATTCCTAATTTCTAAACAATTTCCAATGAATAAATTTTTAAACATAATTTAGGAATTAAATCATTGTTTGAGAATTGAAAATTGAAAATTGAAAATTGTTGATGTGTTCTCTAATTTAATTCAAATCATAAAACCCCCGATAATCGCTCTTCTCTCCAATAAAATGAGGAGCTTCTTGACTATGCTCGGCGTCATTATCGGCGTCGGAGCCGTGATTATCATTATGTCTGTCGGAGCCGGCGCGCAAAGCCTGATACTTAACGAGATAAAATCTGTCGGCTCGAATCTTGTCGGCGTGTTGCCGGGAAAATCAGAGGGCGCTCCGGCGAGCGCAATGGGTATCGTGATTACGACCTTGACTTATGATGACGCTTTGGCTATAGCGGATAAAAGGAATGTTCCGAATGTTGTCGACGTCGCCGCTTACTCAAAGGGCGTGTCGACCGCCAGTTGGGGGTCGGTAAAATATGATACCAATATCAGCGGTGTTTCCGCGGGGATCCGTAATGTGGAAGGCGGAGAGGTCGCCGGCGGCAGATTTTTTACCGATGAAGAGAATGGGAACCTGGCGAAGGTCGCTGTCTTGGGCAGCGCGGCAGTCAAAGAGCTTTTCGGAGAGAATGATCCGGTGGGGCAGCGCGTAAAAATAAAAAACCACAGTTTTGAAGTGATCGGTTTCATGGAGGAGCGCGGCACTGTCGGTTTTCAGGATTATGACGACCAGATTTTTATTCCCGTGAAAACTATGCAGAAGCTGATATTGGGAGTCAATCATCTCGGATTCATACGCGCCAAGATAGATTATGAAGAAAATACTCAGGATGCCATAAAAGATATCGAAATAATTTTGCGTGAAAGACATGATATGGCGGATAAAAGCGGAGCGAATGACGACTTTACGGTGCAAAGCGCCAATGACGCTTTGGCGACGATCATCTCGGTAACTGATGC
>CAYHWE010000001.1:47421-65030 GCA_964360445.1 uncultured Gammaproteobacteria bacterium
TTCGCGGCGATGGCGGCGCTGTCATTGATCGTCGGCGGCATATGCATAATGAATATAATGTTGATCAGCGTCAAGGAACGTACGAGAGAAATCGGTTTAAGGAAGGCGATCGGAGCCAATGCGGGCAGCATCTTATTGCAATTCCTGATTGAAGCTATTGCCATCACTTTGTTGGGAGGGATAATCGGGATAATCGGCGGAGCGGTTGTATCATTCCTTGTCGCCGCGATAGTTAAGTCGTTGGGTTATTCCTGGGACTTTGTCATTTCGCCCTTATCTATCATTCTTGGGATTATCGTATCCACTGCCGTCGGATTGATTTTCGGATCATATCCAGCGAGAAAAGCGTCAAAATTAGAACCGGTTGAAGCGCTGAGATACGAGTAAGAAATAAAATTGTCATTTCGAATGAGCGAGAGCGAGTGAGAAATCTCGGCAAGCGCGCCGGATGAGATCTCTCACTCCGTTCGAGATGACAGCGGAATATGTCAATTTTAGAATTAATCAAAATTTCATTTACATCGCTTCGAGCCAATCTGCTTCGGACCAGCCTGACTGTTTTAGGCATCGTCATCGGCATCTCCAGTATTATTATCGTATTTTCCGCGGGCGAGGGGATCAAGAGCTTGATCTTGGCCCAAGTCGAGTCATTCGGCACGAATATCATTGAAACGGAAACGAAGATCCCGAGCACGAAAAAGGGCGCTGCCGCAGATACGCAATCGGGAGCGGCGATGGCGCAGGGCGTGCAAGTTACTACCCTGACGTTGGATGATATGGAAGATATAAATAATATACCGAATGTAAAAAGAAGCTATGCGAATATCCTGAGCCAGGATCAGGCCAGTTATGAGAATGAATCCAAGAAAGTATTTCTTCTCGGCGCAAGCTCTGCCTATGTCGACATCGATAAGAGTGAAATAGACTACGGAAGGTTTTTCACTGAAGCTGAAGATAAATCATTGGCGCAAGTCGTGGTATTGGGCTCGAAAATAAAAGATAAATTATTCGGCGATTCCGACCCGATCGGCAAATCTGTCAAATTACATTCTTCAAAATATGTTGTTATCGGGGTGATGAAGCCGCGCGGCGCGGTCATGACTATGGATTTCGATGATTATGTTTATGTTCCGATACGGACTTTGCAAAAAAAGATTATGGGAATAAATCATGTTTTGTATATGGTGCATGAATTGGAGGATGTGAGCCTTGCGGATGACACGGCGGAAGAAATAAAATATATATTAAGGGCGAACCATGATATTTCCGATCCGGCGAAAGATGATTTCAGGGTGACGACGATGCAGGAGATGATGAGTATGCTTGATACTGTTACTGGCGCGTTGACGCTCTTGCTCTTAGCCATCGTCGCCGTCTCCTTGGTCGTCGGCGGAGTGGGTATCATGAATATCATGTATGTCATAGTCAGCGAAAGGATCTCTGAAATCGGTTTGCGCAAGGCGGTCGGCGCGAAATACGCAGACATAATGCTGCAATTCTTAACTGAATCCGTTTTGGTGACATTGATCGGAGGGGTGGTCGGCATTGTCCTTGGCGTTATCGTCTCTTTGGGCATAGCCTTTGGCGCGAAAAAATTCGGCCTGGATTGGGATTTTATCATTCCTCTAAGGGCATATCTTACAGCGCTTGGATTTTCCATTGTCTTCGGCATATTTTTCGGGATTTATCCGGCAAGGAAAGCGGCAAAAATGAGCCCGATGGAGGCTTTGAGGAGTGAGTAACATCAGCTCAAAACTCAAAATTCAAATGTCAAAACCACAACCATTTAACTGAAAAGTTTTAAGGTTTTAAGTTGTAGTTTTGACATTTGAATTTTGAGTTTTGAGATATGGTTATTTGCTGTTATAATAAGCATATATTAAACTCTTTTTTATGTTCAAATTCTCAAAATCAAGACATCCTAATTTCTTAAAGATTTATCAATCTGCGGAAAATGTTTTTAATGAAATCCCGCTTGTGAAGCGAAGGAGGCGGTTACGCAAGATTTTCAGGTTCCTTAAATATTTTTCTTACGGCGTCTTGGCTGTTTTTCTGGTAATTGTCCTGGTTTTCGGTTTCCAGGTGATGAGTTTCGGGAGTATATATGAAAGATCAATTTCAGGAAAAAATAATTTAGAGCAGGCTTTATTCCTGGCCAGGGAGGAAAAATTTGATGATGCCGCAATCCTTGCCCGCGCCGCCCAGAAGGATTTCGATTCCGGTATCGGCCATATCCGAAAAATCAAGGATGGATTTTTCGTTTCCCGCATAAAAATATTAAGATCGCAGGTCGAGGATGTCGAGTATCTGTTGAACACGGCTTTTATCTTGAGCCAGGCGACGGAACAGGGAATAGTTTTCGGCGGCGAGATACAGGTCCTATTGGGCGAGAATAAAAAAATAAGTTTTTCCAAATTCACGCGCGAAGAGAAAGCGAGCGTGCTCGGACGGATTTATGAGAGCGCTCCCGAGCTGATAGCGGTAAAGAAAAATCTGGATCTGGCGCATGAGAATCTGGACAAGGTTGATTATCACGGCATGCTTTTCCTTCTGCGCGGAAAATTATCGGAACTGGAGGAAAAGATAGAATTGGCTCAGGGTGTCCTGGAAAAAGCTATACCGATGTCCAGGATTCTGCCTCATCTTGCCGGTTATCCTCAAAAATCATCTTATCTGGTCATACTCCAGAACAGCGACGAGTTAAGGCCGACAGGAGGATTCATAGGCACTTACGGCATATTGGAAACCGAATATGGAGACATATTGAGGTTTGATACGCATGACGTCTATCATATGGACATGCCCGTCAAAGACAAGATCAATGTCCTTCCTCCCGAGCCGATCAGCAAGTATCTGGCGCCGAAATGGTATATGCGCGACGCCAATTGGTCGCCTGATTGGCCGACGAGCGCCGAGAAAATATTATGGTTTTACAATGAAGAGGATAAGCTGCTGCCGGCTAAGGACCAGATAAACAAATTCACGGGAAAATTTGACGGCGTAATCGGCGTCACTCCCGAATTCATCACCGGACTTTTGGAGATTACCGGCCCGATTGTCGTTGAAGACCAGGAATATAATTCGGAAAATTTTACTAAAATCCTTGAGTATAGGGTTGAAAAAGGTTACGCGCAGCTTGGCGTTCCATCTTGGCAGAGAAAGGAAGTCATCGGCGAGATTTCAAAAAAATTAAAGATAAGATTGCTGGATTTGCCTTCTTCAAGGTGGCGGGAGCTGGCAGACGTAATGGGCGCGCATATCTTGAAAAAAAATATCCTGGTTTATCTTAAAGATGCCGAGTTGCAGGATATGATAAAAGAAAGGAATTGGACCGGCGATCTTATTCCGGCTGAAAAAGATTATCTGATGGTTGTCGATTCCAATATGGGCGCGTTGAAGACTGACGCTATCATGAAACGGAGCATAAGTTACGCGGTCAGGCAGGCTCACGGCGGCATTATTTCCGGGCTGCGGATAAATTACGCCCATGCCGGCGGCAAGGACTGGCGGACATCCGCCTATAAGACTTATACCAGGATTTATGTTCCCGAAGGCAGCCGGCTGATAAAGGCGGAAGGCGTCCAGGATATAAAAACCGGAAATGAAGCGGGAAAAACTTATTTCGGAGCTTATCTTACAGTTGATCCCGGCAAGATCAAGAATGTATATTTTGAATATGAATTGCCGGAAAGGCTGAGCAGCGGCAGTTACGAGCTGTATGCGCAAAAACAGCCTGGCAGCGATATAGACGAGCTGTCTATTGACTTGAGTCTTTCGAATGGAGTAAAATCATATAGCCCGTCCGGATTTTTCGCGAATAAGAACGGCAACAGGGTCGTATGGGAAACGGACCTAAAAACAGACAGAGTGTTCAGGGCGGAGCAGTAAAAATCAAAATTAAAAAATAAAAATGAAAAATTATTGAGTTTTGTTTTTTTGAATTTAAATTATTTTTATGTTTATCAAGAGAATAGGGATTGATCTGGGGACAACTTATACTTTAGTGCATTTGCCTAAGCGCGGGATCATTATAAATGAGCCGAGCGTCGTTGCTGTTTCTATGATTGATAAGAAAATTTTGGCCGTGGGGAATGAGGCAAAGGACATGCTTGGCCGAACTCCGGATACGATTCTCGCCTTGAAGCCGCTGAAAGACGGAGCAATCGCTGATTACAGGACGACAGAAGCGATGCTGAGATATTTTATCAATAAGGCTTTGGGCGGAGTGAGATTGTTCAGGCCGGAAGTCATGGTGGCTGTTCCGGCAGGAATCTCTTCAACTGAAAGAAGGGCGGTCATAGACGCAACCATCGCCGCCGGAGCGAAAGCTGCGTATATCATCAAGGAACCAGTAGCCGCCGCAATCGGCGCCGATATCCCGATCGGTTCAGCGTCCGGGCATATGATCATAGACATCGGCGGAGGCACGGCGGAAATGGCGGTCATTTCTTTGGGAGGCATTGTTGCGTCCACATCCGTGCGCGTCGGCGGCAATAAATTTGACGCCGCTATATTGGAATATGTAAGAAGGAAGTATAATCTGGCAATCGGCGAGCGCACTTCCGAGGATATAAAAATAAATATCGGATCCGCGCTTTATCTTGAAGATAAATTGACCATGGAGGTGCGGGGACGCGATATGATAACCGGCCTGCCAAGAACGATCATGGTTACGAGCAATGATGTCACGGAAGCGATCCAGAATGAGCTGGAATCAATCGTCAACGCGGCAAAAAGGATTTTGCATGATACGCCGCCGGAACTCGCGGCCGATATCATGGACAAGGGAATGGTGCTGTCTGGCGGGAGCTCGCTGTTAAGAAATATCGATCAGCTACTTTCAAGGACAACAGGAGTTCCGGCCTATGTCGCCGACGACGCCATGCTTTGCGTTGCAAAAGGAACCGGAATCGCTTTGGAAAATCTTGATTCATACAAGAGAAGCATATTGGCAACTAAGTAATTCAAAACTCAAAATTAAAAATGCAAAATTACAAGTTAAAATTTTAAAATTTTTTACTTTTGAATTGCACTTTTGACTTTTGACTTTTGACTTTTGATTTATGAAAATCGGTATCGATGCGTCCCGGGCTAATCGCGCTCATAAGGGAGGGGTGGAATGGTATTCTTATTACCTGATCCGCGCTTTAGCCAAGCTGGATGACAAAAATGAATATATCCTCTATACAGATAAGCCCCTTACAGGCGGTTTATTGGATTTGGTTTCCGATGACCAGAAGGGCGGTGAGGTCGAGATGGATGATAACGGCTTTCAGGAAATAAAAAGCACTCATAATAATTTTCGCGGCAAAGTGCTCGGATGGCCGTATAATTTTTTCTGGACGATAGGCAGGCTGAGCCTAGAGATGATATTCAACCGTCCGGACGCGCTTTTCGTTCCCGCCCATGCTCTTCCGGTATTTTTTCCGAAAAAGACGATCATGACGATCCATGATGTCGGATTCGAGAGGGAAAAACATCTGTACAGCAAAGAAAATATCGGTCCGGAATATGCCGGCGCAAGAAAGGCTCTGGATTGGCTTGTAAGGATATATACTAAAGGTAAATACGGGGCGAACAAGAAAGATTATCTAGGTTGGTCGACGGAATTCGCGTTAAAGCGCGCAAAAAAAATCATTACCGTTTCCGGATTTTCCAAAAAAGAAATTATTGGAATTTACGGGACCAAGCCGGAAAAAATAAGCGTTATCCATCATGGCTACAATGATGATTTATATAAAAAAATCGAAAACAAAGAAAATATAAAACAGGTCCTGGATAAATACGGGATAAGCGCCCCTTATATTTTTTATGTGGGCAGACTGGAAAAAAAGAAAAATATCTTGTCTTTGATCGAGGCTTTTTATCTGATGCGCAAGGAAAACTCGGATATAAGACATAAATTGTTATTGGTCGGCGATGCCAGCTTCGGTTACGATGAGATAAAATTTGCTATGCGGGAAGATGACGAGGTGATATTGCCGGGTTGGGTTCCAGAAGAGGATCTGCCTTATATCTACAATGGCGCCGCTCTTTTCGTCCTCCCTTCTTTTTATGAAGGTTTCGGAATCCCCCTGCTGCAATCTATGGCCTGCGGAGTGCCGATTGCGGCTTCTGATGTCGCTTCCATCCCGGAAGTCGTGGACGGATCCGCCCTGCTGTTTGATCCATCGGACATCAAATCAATGGCGGACGTTATGGCTAAGATCATAAAAAATGACGATGTCAGAAATGAGCTTATCAGGAATGGCCTGGAGCGGATAAAGGATTTCAGCTGGAAAAAATGCGCGCGCGAAACCCTTGATGAGATTGAAAAATTATAATTGCCTTTTGCCGATAAAATGTTATAATAATGGTGTATGAGCAATCAAACGCCATTATTTTGTTTTAAAAAAATCAGCCTTTTATTGATATTCATTTTAGCCATTATTCCTTTTTCCGCGGTTTTTTCCGCGCAGGAAGCCTCTTTGGAGATGGTGGAAAAGGTTCCGGATGAAATCATAATAAGATTCAAGGGCGAAGAAGGCATAAGCGTCATAAGAATAGCGGACAGCGATGATTTCCAGGAAATCCTGGATTTTTATAATGACAATGAGGCAGTGGAATACGCCGAACCTAATTTTACTTATGAATCGGCGGCCACCCCGTCTGATTCATATTTCGACGACCAATGGTATCTGCATAGGATCAAGGCTGTCGATGCCTGGGATGCTGCCAATGAAAGCCCTGGAATCGTGATCGCGATATTGGATTCCGGAGTCCAGACACAGCATCCAGATCTGAAGGATAATATCTGGATCAATGAACGTGAAATTTCCGACAATAAAATAGATGATGATAAGAACGGTTTTATCGATGATATTAACGGTTGGGATTTCGTCAATAATTCAGCGGATCCTTCGCCGAAATTCAAAGAAGGTTTTACGGAGGCCGGTATCCAGCACGGGACGGTTGTAGCGGGCATTGCCGCCGCTTCCGGAAATAACGCTGCCGGTATCGCCGGCATAACCTGGAAGGCGAAAATCATGCCTTTGAAAATTTTGGATGACAAGGGCGAAGGCAGCACAAGCAATGTCATAAAGGGCATCGATTACGCGATCGCGAACGGAGCCGATATCATTAATTTCAGTTTTGTCGGTTTCGGTTACAGCAAAAGTCTGGATGAGGCTGTGAAAAGAGCTTATGACGCCGGCGTGATCATGGTGGCTGCCGCCGGAAACGACCAGGATGGCGGAGACGGCTACTCCCTGGATTCGACTCCGATGTATCCTGTGTGTTACGACGGCAATGGCGAGAACAGGGTCATAGGCGTAGCGGCGACAGACACGCTTGACCAAAAAGCTTCTTTTTCAAGCCATGGATTCAAATGCGTCGATATCGCCGCTCCCGGCTTAGGTATTTTCAGCACCGTAGTTTATTCGCCGACCAACCGCATAGGAGACAAACCTTTCAATAAATATTATGATGGCTATTGGGCGGGGACATCTATGGCCACCCCGATTGTCAGCGCCGCTCTCGCTTTGACTGAAGCGATAAACCCCAGTCTCAGCCGAAATCAGGCGGTTGATATCATTTTAAATACCGCGGACAATATCAATAAGCTGAATCCGAATTATCTGAACCAGCTTGGAAAGGGAAGGATTAATTTATTGTCGGCTGTCAAAAGCGCCAGCGAATCTTTGAATGATAAATATACGAAGCTGGTCCTGTCTCCGCTTTCCGGTTATAAGAGTTATGTGAAAATAACCGATGAGAATGGAAAAATAAACGGAGAAGAATTTTTGTCTTATGGCGAGTCGTTCAAGGGCGGGGCGAATATCGGTTCCGGCGATATCGATGGAGACGGAATAGAGGAAATCATAACCGGAGCCGGCCAGGGCGGCGGTCCGCACATAAGGATTTTTGACGCCAGCGGAAAAGTCAAAGGGCAATTCTTCGCCTACGCTTCGAATTTCAGGGGAGGAGTGAATGTGGCGGCTTGCGATATGGATGATGACGGCGCCAGCGAAATCATAACCGGAGCCGGCCAGGGCGGCGGTCCGCACATAAGGATTTTTGACGCCAGCGGAAAAGTCAAAGGGCAATTCTTCGCCTACGCTTCGAATTTCAGGGGAGGAGTGAATGTGGCTTGCGGCGATATCGATGGAGACGGCGCCAATGAGATCATAACCGGTCCGGGACAGGGCGGCGGTCCGCACATAAGGATTTTTAAGCCGACCGGCGAAGTCGAGGGGCAATTTTTCGCTTTTGATTCAAGTTTCAGGGGCGGCGTGAGGATAGCGGTCGCCAATGTTGTTGACGAAGTAAAAAGCAAATCGGAAATAATAGCCGTTCCCGGACAAGGATATAAGCCCCAGGTAAAAATCTTTGACAATAAATCCACATTGTTATCGCAATTTTCGGCATATAATGAAAATTTTTCAGGAGGGATGAAAGTGGCGGCCGGAGATATAAATAATGACGGATTGGCTGAAATCATAACCGGAGCCGGCCAGGGCGGAACTCCCCATGTCAGAGTCTTTAATAAGAAAGGCAGTATCCTGGGATCTTTTTATGCTTTTGAAAGCGAATTCAGCGGCGGAGTGAATGTATCTTCTATCAATATTAAAGCGATTAAATAAAATATGTATGCCTAAAAAATCTATTTTTGACAGAAAAAATGTTTTAGTGACGGGCGGAGCCGGATTTATCGGTTCCCATCTTTGCGATGAGCTCATAAAAACAAGCAAAGTCATATGTATCGATAATTTTTTGACAGGGGACGAAAGGAATATCGACCATATTCTGGCTGATCCTAATTTTGAATTTATCCGCCATGATATTTCCGAGCCGATCGATCTCGAGAGCATGCCGGAATTGCAGAAATTCAAGATTGAATTCCAGGGCATCCAGGAAATTTATAATTTAGCCTGTCCGACTTCCCCGAAGAAATTTAACGACAATAAGATTTCCAATCTGCTCGCCAATTCATACGGCGTAAAAAATGTCCTTGACCTTGCGGTGAAGTATGAGGCGAAGCTGCTGCATTTTTCTTCGTCGGTCATTTACGGCCCGAGAAGGCCTGAAAACAAAAGGATTACCGAAGATGATCTTGGGCATGTCGATATCCTATCCGAACGCAGTTCATACGACGAAGGGAAAAGGTTCGCCGAGACGATGATAGGAAATTACCGCGACATACACAAGATAGACGCGAAGATAATAAGATTATTCAGGGCTTACGGGCCGAGGATGAAATTGGATGAAGGCAATATGATCCCTGATTTCATAAGCAATGCTTTTGACAATGAAGACTTGGTGATTTTTGGAGATGAAAAATTCTCATCAGCATTCTGTTATGTCAGCGATGTGATTGATGCCGCCGTAAAAATGATGGAAACGGATCTGCCCGGGCCGATAAATATCGGATCGGATGTCGATATCAATGTTGCGGGCTTGGCGGATAAGATAATCAGCCTGACCGGGTCAAAATCAAAGATCGCGTATAAAGATAAGCTCATGTTCCTGACTTCTTTGTGCTTGCCTGATCTTACCAGAGCGCGCGAAAATCTCGGCTGGATGCCGATTGTCACACTTGAGAAAGGGCTTGCGAAGACGATAGACGATCTGAGGGAGAGTAAGGGGCTTCTTAGATTGGGTAATGAATAATAATATACAGGTATGAAAATTTTTTGCGTAATACCCGCGTATAATGAGGAGAAAAATATCGGAAAAGTGATCGACGGTTTGTTGCCGTTGGGGTATGATCTGGTTGTTGTCGATGACTGTTCTGGGGACATGACCTATGATTTGGCGGCTGAAAAGGGGGTTGCGGTATTGAGGCATGTCGTAAACAGGGGACAGGGGGCGGCATTGCAGACCGGAATGGATTATGCTTTAATGCAGGGTGCCGACATCATCGTGCATTTTGACGCTGACGGACAATTTTTAGGGAAAGAGATAGGGCAGGTGATAAAGCCGATATCTGAGGGAGAAGCTGATATCGTATTCGGTTCCCGTTTCTTGGAGAAAAAATCAGAAATGCCTTTTTTCAAGAGAAATTTTATCATGCCTTTGGCGAAACTGGTCAATAAAGTATTTTTAAAAGTGAATCTGAGCGATCCGCAAAGCGGTTTCAGGGCGCTGTCAAGGAAAGCGGCGGAGCAAATAAGGATTGAGCAGAACAGGATGGCTCATTGCAGCGAGATCATGGCGAAGTCATGCTCTTCCGGATTGAGAATAAAAGAAGTGCCGATTACGGTCATTTACCATAATTTCGGACAAAGATTCGGCGGAGGAATAAAAATATTGAAAGAGTTATTTTTAGGATTGTTATTAAAATAATTGCATGTTACAGCAAATAGTCGCTTTAATTATTATCGTTTTTTTCTTGGCTAGGCTTTTTTGGCAAAAGAAAAAAAATCTCATCGGATACAATGAGTTTTATTTTTGGCTGGTATTTTGGGGGCTTTCCGCTTTGGCTGTAGTTTTTTTGAAATATATTGACATAGCGGTGGCCAAGCTTGGATTTTCCGGTTCAGGCATTGAGATCTTGCTTTACATCGCCGTTATCGCTTTGTTTTATTTTATTTTTAAATTACGGATGAAGCTGGAAAAAATTGAGAGAGATATGACAAAGGTGGTAAGAGAGATTTCAATTATCAATAAGAAATAAATCGCATGAAGATAGCTCATGTTGTTTGCGTTTTTCCTCCCTACAAAGGAGGAATGGGAAATTCCGCGCATTTTTTCGCGAAAATTTTATCCGAAAATGGGCATGAAGTCGCCGTTTTTACGCCTGATTACGGGGAGGCGGAAAATATTGGGGAGGGTTTTAAAATCGCGAGATTGAAACCCTTTTTTAAATATGGCAACGCCGCGATTTTGCCGCAGGTATTATGGAAAATAAAAAATTTTAATATCATCCATCTGCATTATCCGTTTTACGGAACAGCCGGATTTTTTCTTTTAAAAAAAATTTTCAGCAAAAAAATGAAATTGATCGCGCATTATCATATGGACACTATGGCCTCAGGATTCAAGGGTCTGATTTTTAAATTGAGCGCGAGATTGATTTTGCCGCTGATAATAAAAAGCGCCGACGCGGTAACATGCGCCTCGCTTGATTATGTTGAAAATTCGGACGCAGGAGTTTTTTATAAAAAATACAAGGAGAAATTTTTTGAAACCGGCTTTGGTGTTGATTTGGAAAAATTCAGGCCGGCCCGGAGCGCGATTTCGGAAAAAAATATTTTATTCGTCGGCGGTCTTGATAGCGCCCATTATTTCAAGGGAGTTGATGTGTTGCTGGAAGCGTTTAAAATTATATCTTCGGAATTTCCGGATTGCAATCTGACGATTGCCGGTGACGGGGACAGGAGGGAATGCTATGTGAATATGGCGGAGGACTTGGCCGTCGCCGACAAAGTCAGATTTTTGGGAAAAGTCGGCGGTGATGAATTGGCCGAACTTTATCGCGATTGTGCCTTTTTAGTTTTGCCGTCCGTCAACAAGAGCGAAGCTTACGGCCTGGTTTTGCTTGAGGCCATTGCTTCCGGCAAGCCGGTAATCGCTTCCAATCTGCCCGGAGTGCGTAGCGTGTTTGAAAAAGGGAAACAGGGATTGTTAGCAGAACCGGGAAATATCGGCGACCTAGCGGAAAGGATGCGTGAGTTATTGGTTGATGATAGGCTAAGGGAAGAAATGGGTAGAGAAGCGAGGATTTTAGCAGAAGAGAAATATTCTTGGGGTAGGGTGGGGGAGAGGTTGGAGGAGGTTTATAAAGGTCTGAACCACTGATTAGCACGTGAAAGCACTGATTGCACTGAATAAAAAAGCCCCCTTGATAAATGGGGTGAGGGGGGTGATTAAAAATATGAAAATATGTTTGATAAACAATTTATATGCCCCATACAGTAAGGGCGGGGCGGAGAGGGTTTTGGAGAATATTGCCAGTGCGCTTAAAAAAGAGCATAAGGTCTTTGTCGTCAGCACGAAACCGCATTCAAAATTTTCAATTTTCAATTTTCAATTTTCAATTAATGAGATTGATAATTTAATCAATTATCAAATTCCGTCTTTGTATTATAATCTCAATAAGATTCCGGTTGTATTCAGGTTATTTTGGCATGTTTGGGATATGTTTGATCTTGTAAGTTATTATCGCGTTTATAGAATTATTAAAAAAGAAAAACCGGATATCGTGATGACGCATAATTTGAAAGGTGTAAGTTTTTTGATTCCGCGGCTTTTGCAATGCTTGAAAATAAAACACATCCACACTTTGCATGACATCCAGCTTATCCATCCGTCCGGGCTTATGTTTTATGGCGAAGAGAAAAAGGTTGATGGCCTGTTCGCAAAGATTTACCAATCCGCTTGCAGATTATTATTCGGTTCCCCAAATCTGGTAGTTTCGCCTTCAAGTTGGCTTTTACAGATGCACACCGACCGCGGATTTTTTAAAGATTCGGAAAAGAAAGTAATTCAAAATCCTATAAGTGTCATTCTGAACGCTAGTGAAGAATCTAATCTCCCTCTCCTTGATAAGGAGAGGGCTGGGGTGAGGTGGGTTGGGTCATTCCTCTATGTCGGCCAAATCGAAAGGCATAAAGGCGTAGAATTATTGATCAATGCATTCAAAAAGTTAGAAGGTGATTACGGATTGCTTATCGTCGGACCGGGTTCGATGCTTGAGGAGTTAAAAGAAAATACTAAAGATGCGCGGATTAAATTTTTAGGTAGCAAGAGTAAGGAAGAGGTGAGAGAATTGATGCAAAAAGCGGACTGCCTTGTTGTCCCGTCATTATGTTATGAGAATTCCCCGACTGTGATTTATGAGGCTTTTGCAAATAATTTGCCGGTAATCGCCTCCGACCTCGGCGGTATTCCGGAATTATTGGATGAGAATTGTCTATTCAAGCCGGAGGAAGATGAGTTGTTACAAAAGCTGAAAGATTTCAAGAAATCCTCGCAAAAACCGGTTAAAAGTATGAGTGCGGAGGAGTATGTAGAGAGAATTTTAAAGTTTACGAGATAGTTATGAAAATATATATCGGGCACCCAAAGCAATTTGATTACAAGAAAAACCTTTATGAACCGATCCGTAATTCGGGTTTGGATAAAGAGCATGAAATAATTTTTCCGCATGAAAAAGATGAGTTGCTTGATTCAAGAGATTTGATAAAAAGCTGTGATTTGATGATTGCCGAGGTTTCACTCCCTTCAACCGGCTTAGGAATTGAGCTTGGATGGGCTGATTGCCTTGGAGTACCGATTATTTGTATGCATAAAAAAGGATCAAGCATTTCAGATTCGCTCAAAATGACAACTGACATATTTATCGAGTATTCTGATGGGGATGAAATGGTCAGTTTGTTGGAGAATGAGTTAAAAAATAATTTTAGAAAATAATTTCATTTTACCGCAAGGGAGATGAAATTTTTATAAAGAAAAGATAGAGAAAAGATAAAGAAAAATTTGCGAAGATTAGCGAGGGATGGTAGGATGGAAGTATAAGATTATTTTCAATAAAATATGAACAATAATGCAAACCTCGCTATTTTTAAGGGCAAGTCAATCAGAAGGACTCTTTTTCAGAGAGAATGGTGGTTTTCGGTTGTGGATGTGATTGAGGTGTTGACGGGCAGTCCTACTCCTAGGCAATATTGGGGTAAGGTTAAGCAACGCGAATTTATTGATCTTCAGTTGTCCCCAGTTTGGGTACAACTGAAATTAGAGGCAGCTGATGGTAAAAAGTATGAAACCGACTGCGCGAATACCGAAGGGATGTTCCGTATAATCCAATCAATTCCTTCCCCTAAAGCTGATCCGTTAAAGCGCTGGCTGGCCAGGGTCGGTTATGAGCGTGTTCAGGAAATAGAAAATCCGGAATTGGCGACTAAACGGACAAGGCTTCTTTATAAGCTTAAGGGGTATCCGGAGGATTGGATTGAGAAGCGTATGCGCGGCATTGTTATCCGCGAGGAATTGACGGATGAATGGAAGAAGCGCGGCGCGGAACGGGATCGGGATTATGAGATATTGACCGCCGAAATCTCGCAAGCCGCTTTCGGCGTGAATCCGAATGAGCATAAAAAAATAAAAGGATTGAAGCGCGAGAATCTGCGCGACCATATGGATGATTTTGAGCTGATTTTAACAATGCTTGGCGAACGCACCACGACTGAAATCCATCGCACTAATGATTCAAGGGGTGTCCCAAGATTGAAAGATGACGCCAGACTCGGCGGGGAAGTTGCTGGAACTGCGAGAAAACAAATTGAGCGCAGGATCGGCAGGTCGATTGTTTCGAAGGGGAATTTTTTGAGGGGTGGGGGAGAATAAAATGAAAAGTAAAAAGAAGAAATGATTTCGTATAAAATTCAAATTTAATAATTTATCTGAAAATATTTCAGATATAAACGAGTTATATGAAATAAATTTTTATCTTAGTGAAAGTTTCAAGTCTTAGTGCCTTGAGCAAAGACGAAAATTTAATTTTTTTAAAAGTTTTTCCGCCTTCCGCGGGATTATTTGGGGCTATTTTTTAAATTTATTAACATATAATTTATGAAAAAAATTCTATTATTTATTATCCCGGTTTTATTTTTAACTGGATGTAGTTATAAAATTGTTAAAAACAATACTAATGAGACGACCTCAACACAACTAACTGGTCAAACGAAACAAGTTGGTGAAACTGATATTTTTAAAAAGAAACAAGAATGTGAAAAGTACACAAAAAAAGCCGAAGAGCTAACTTTAAGCCCAGGCAACACGGCTCCAGAAATTTTTTATAGCCCATCGCGAAACAGCTGCTTGGTAAGTTATATGTATAGTAATAGAAGGCCTGGCGAAAGAGTGACAGTGTATAATATAACTGATTTGTTAACCAACGAAAGGATTTATGGAAAAGCTTATTCTGAAGAACAATATTCAACTATTAAACAAATTGATGATGCGTCGAATGATTTTAACAACACCATCGCGGAATTAAAAAAACAAAATATAAACGAATAGCCCAATAACACCCAAAATATACGTGAACTTAATTAACTTATTCCACGTTAATTTCTGAGAGTAATCCGAGAGGGTTGCTTGTAAATAAATATTATTTTTTTAAAATTTTATTATTAAATTGATCTAAAAATATGGGTAGAACATCAACAACAGATAATGAATCTATTCAGAAAACAGCTAATGCTAATGAGCGATTGGTTGTATCAGCAAAGCAAACTGGTTATCAGAATAAGTGGTTGATTTTTTTGGCTGTGTTAGCTATAAGCATAGCAGTTTGGCCATACTTATCAAAATCTTTAGATAAAAGGAGCAGAAGTGATTTACAATTGAACGCAGATTTGGTGGTTTTTCAAAAAAAGCAAGAATGTGCCAAGTTTATTCCGCAAATTAAGAAAGAATTTGAGGAAAAAAATTCAGGCTTTGGATTTACAAAGGACTATAAGCTTGAGGAGGTTTTTTATAGTTCTAAGCTAGATACCTGCTTGAAGGCCTATTCTTTGATTGGTGGACTGACGGAAAGTGTGGTGGTTTATGTGATAGATGATTTATTTACAAATAAAAACATATTTCAAAAGAGCACAGGTGAATTAACTGATCTTGATATTTTTAATAATAAAATTAAAGAATTGAAAGATTAAATAATATTTGAGGTCAGATCTCCGCTCCGTCAGAATCTCCCGAGAGGGGATTTTGACGCCTCGCCACGAAGGCAGAACGTTATATAATACTATATGGCGGTTCGAGAGGGGATAACGTTAAAAAATGAAAGAAATAATTGGAAATAATTGAGGGCAGGTCTTGAATTGTAAGGTTTTCGTTTAGTCGGGTTTAAAAAAGTATTAAGTTCGTGTCGCTAGCAACCGTGGCAGAATCCCAATTCTGGAGATCTTGTTGGAGTGAAAGAGTGCAAAAGCTAAGGGTAAGTCAAATTGTCCTGATTGCGCTATGGGGCATGATGCAAATAAGAATCAAATATGGGATTTAAATGAAATGGAGGCAGACCACGTGTCAGCTTGGAGTAAGGGTGGTGCAACAAACGCTAAGAACTGCGAGATGTTATGCATTAGACATAATCGAGCAAAAGGAAATCGGTAAGAAATTAAAAAATATGAATAAGCAAATATTCACAATCGGATACGAAATACCCACATTAAGTAATAAGGATATTGATTTTTACAAAGATCTTTCTTTAATGGACGCTGATATATTATTAATCTCTCCAGATTCATTAGAGCCGAGGGGGGATTGGGTTAGTTTTACTCAAAGCGATGACGGTTGTTATAATGTTGATGCATCAAAAACATATATAAATAAAATGTCTCGCTTAAGAAAAGAGATGCAAGATCACTTAAGCTCTGGAAAAAATATTTTTTTACTTTTATCTAAAGAAGAAAAATTCCGACTCGCAAATGGTGTATCATCCCCAAAAAAAGGACAACACACATATAGTACTGAGACATTTAGTAATTATAGCGTCCTACCTATTAGTATTGGTTCACTAACGTCTGCTTCTGGAAAACATGTTGAATTCGCGGGAGATCCAATATTTAGTGATTTTTACAAAAATTTTAATAAACATTTAGAGTATCAACTTTACATAGAAAACTCAAAAGAAGCTAGAATAATTTTTACAGGTAAAGATAAAGCAAAAATTCTAGGGGCTGTTTACAAAGTTGGGAGCGGACATATAGTTGCACTGCCTTATTTAGGATACGATGAAAAAAAGTTTATTAAATACGATAAAGTAAAAAAGGGAAATTTTTGGACTGATGAAGCGTGCAAATTTGGCAAAATGCTAATTGATTGTTTGCTTAAAATTGATCAGCAACTGGCAAATGTGATTGACAAAACACCTCCACCCGAATGGGTTTTAGATACTAAATTTTCTACGGAAAAAGAAACGTTAATAAAAAATGTTATAGAAAAAAATTTAGATGATATAAAAAAAATTGAGAAAAAAAACGATGAACTTAAGCAGACACTTAAGAATGAGGAAATTTTAAAAGATTTACTTTTTGAAAATGGCAAACCGCTCGAGTGTGCGGTTATAGAATCATTAAAAATTTTAGGATATGAAGCAGGAAGCTATAATGATGGGGAACTTGAACTTGATCAAGTGATTATTAGTCCTGAAAAAATTAGGTTTATTGGAGAATGTGAGGGTAAAGACGATAAGGATATTAATATAACAAAATTCCGACAGCTAGTTGAATCTCTAAATGCTGATTTTGCGAGAGATGAAGTTGACGAAAAAGCACTTGGCATTTTGTTTGGTAATTCTGAACGATTGAAAATTCCAGAAGAAAGAACATTAGACTTCACTAAAAAATGCAAAATAGGCGCAGAAAGAGAAAAAATCGCCTTAATTAAAACTGTAGATTTATTTTATGTGGCAAAGTATTTAAAGGAGAACCTCGACGCAGATTTTCAAAAAAAATGTAGAGATGCAATTTATAACGGGCTTGGCGAGATTGTAGTATTTCCAGAAATTCCAAAAAATGAGTAGGAGTTTTTTGTTTTGGCCATTCACCCTTACCCCTCTAGCCAAAATCAAAAACGGAAAAAGAAATTTTAAAATTTTTTAAAACAATTCCGACCGCTGTCGGAAA
>CAYHWE010000002.1:0-56391 GCA_964360445.1 uncultured Gammaproteobacteria bacterium
CTATTCTAAGTCCGCAAGCAACTTCTACTCCGGAAATTCCGAAAAATATCATCCCGGCTCCGGCGCCAAGAAGTTTCACTTCGATTTATAGTAATCCTTATCTTGAATTGGACACGAAAATATTGTCATCACCTCAGGTAGTATCCAGTTCTACTGTGGCTGATTTTGTTTTTTATTCTACGCAAACTTTTGATTTTGAATATGATTTGAATGGTATCGGCTGGCGGCAGAGCGGGGAGAATTTGTCTTTAGCTGATTTGACACAAGGGGAAAATGTGATCAAGGTCAGGGCTGTAAAGAATGGAGAATATGATTCGACGCCATCGGAGTTCAAATGGATTGTCGATTCCGTTTCTCCCCAGATAGGTCTGGCGATAAAACCGGCTTCTTATGTCAGCTCAACTTCCGCTGTTTTCCGGATCGATTCTGATGAAGATGCCGTTTATGAGTGCGGAATCGATGACGCGGGCTGGCAGGCGTGCGAAGAAAATTTTGTTGCCAGCGGATTGCAGGAAGGGGAGCATAGGATGGAGGTCAGGACGGCGGATAGCGCGGGCAATATCGCTTCTACGTCTTATAGTTGGCTGATCGATATTACCGCGCCGACCTCGACATTGTCTTTGGATCAGAACTATTATGAGCCTGATTTTCCGGCCAGCTGGTCCGGCGATGATTCCGGTTCGACAACTCCGAGCGGGATAGAGAGCTTTAATCTTGATTACAGGTTTGAAAACGGAGATTGGCGGGAATGGCTGCGCGGCTCGACAAGCACAAGCGCCGTATTTGCCGGACATTATGATGATATTATCTATTTCCGTTTGCAGGCAAAAGATAGGGCGGGCAATTTAAGCGATTGGAGCGAGGAAAAACGTATAGAAATAATCAATCCGATCGCTGACCACATAGTAATCAGCCAAATAAAAATCGGCGGAAATACGGCGAATGATGAGTTTGTAGAATTGTATAATCCGACTGATAATAATATGAGTTTAGCCGGCTATAAGTTAAAAAGAAAAACAGCGGGCGGGCAGGAATATAATCTTGTGTCCGGTTTTGGCGCCGATGCGATAGCGGCAAAAAGTTATTATCTGATCGCGCATCCGTCCGGATCCATAAGCTCGACTACGGCTGATATTGTTTATTCTTCAGCGAGTTACAGTATCGCTTCCGACAATGCTGTTATCCTTTATGATGGCGAAAATATTATCGACAAAGCCGGTTTCGGATCAGCAAGCGATTATGAGAGCGCGCCATTCGCGTCCAATCCGCCGGACGGACAGAGCATGATCAGAAGAAATCCGGCCACATCTACGCCGGAATCATCAATGAACAGCAGCGCTTATGATACGGATAACAATAGCAATGACTTCTTGCTGGATGCAGCTCCGATTTACCGAAATTCAAATTATTTTAAAACTAGTGTAAGCGTAGATAATATTTCTTCAGCTCAGAATAGCTGGGAATTATCTTTTTCCTGGCAGCATACTGTTGATAAGCCGGATTCTGTTTTGTTGGTTCTAGCGCATTCGGATAATGATATCGGGTCAGTTACATATGGCGGGACTGAAATGCTGTTAGTCTCTGAAAATATGCATTATCAAAGTTTTAACAATATCGGCTCTTATGTTTATATCCTGACAAATCCGCCGCAGGGTTCGAATGCGGTAGTCGTGAATGCTTCGTTCCAAGCGTCAATGAACGCGACAGCGATTTCTTTGAGCAATTGCGATACGGCGGATCCGATCGCTTATGTATTTTCAGAATACGGCGCGAAACAGCATGTCGTAAATTCCATAGGGACAACCACAAATGGCATAATCATTGATTCAATGACCTATAACCATTATGATCCGGATTTAACGGCTGATAACGGACAAACGGTTTTCTATGGCTCTTTCCGCAGCGGCCAGACAAACAACCTTCTTTCCGGCGATAGCTATAAGGTAATCAGCTCCCAAAATGAAGCAATGGGATGGAGTATTAGCCGCGAAATGCCTTATACGTACAATATGATAGTAATAAAATCAAAGCCATAAACCATTAAAAAGGGGGATTAAAGAAAGATAATTAGGTGGATTTACGGAAAAAAACAGGATTAAATCCTGTTTTTTGTTTAAAGTTAGGCAATTTTGATGATTTTTTTTCGCTTGATTTTATTGCTCTTTCTCCCTATAATTAAGATATAGTCTTTTTTCAAGGCTTTAGTTTTATTTAGGTTTTATGATGGATAAAAATTTCACCATTACGGCGCATTGCCTTGTTAAAAATGAGGAAAATTTTGTCTGGTATGCGATAAAATCGGTTATTGATTTTGTTGATCAAATAATCATTTTTGATACTGGATCGACTGATGAGACTATTGATAAAATCAAAGACTTGAAACAGAAGCATCCTGATAAGATAATTTTTGAAGAAAGGGGTGAATGTGATAAAAAAAGACATACGGAGCTAAGGCAGGAGATGCTTGATCGTACAACTACGGATTGGTTTATGATTTTGGATGGGGATGAAATTTGGACTGAGAGAGGTATTGAGGAGGCGATAAAAAGCATACATGAAAAACCTGAAACGGAATGTCTGATTGCGCCCTTTTATTTATGCGTGGGCGATATTTTTCATCGTTATTATAAAAACGGTTTATTTGGATTGTTTGGGCAAAGAGGTTTTTTTTCCCCCCGCATTATTAAAAGGAGTGGCATAAGATGGGGAGGGGATTACGGCGCCGATACTTTATATAATAAGCAAGGAGAAATTTTTTTTAATGAAAAAAACAGTTTATTCTTAAAAAATAAATATTGGCATTTGACGCATTTGATGAGATCTCAGTCTGATGATAATGAATACAGCTCAGGAGGAATCAGGGGGGGCAAGAGGAGATTATCTTATTTTATGATTGGAAAAAAAATAAAAGAAGAAATTCCGGAAATATTTGAGGGAGGCAATTTTGAGATGAGTTTTTCTGACTCTTTTTTTAATTTCTTTTTATTGCTAAAAAATAAGTTTTTTAACTTTTTTAGAAATAACTTTGTTTTTCCCGGGTTACATGAATCCCTTGTTATTTTAACTTTTTTATTGATCTATGCCGGAATGAATTCATTCGTAGTTAATGGCGACGGGTCTTATGGGTACGCAATGGTGGAAAAGATTTTGGATAATCAAGCCTTTGCTCCGAATGATATAGTTGTTAATGGAAGCTTGGCCAGTAATTTTCTTTTTTATAAACTGCTTGCTTATTTCCCGTTTTATCATAGCAACTTCCCTTTATATGATTTTTTATTATCAATTCCCCTGACAATCCTTTTAGTCTTGGGATGGTATAATATTTTTTATATTTTAACAAAGAACAGGGTTGTAGCGACTGCGTCAATAATTTTTACATTGTTAGTCGATGGAAGATTGTCGATGGGAGGAACAAGCTTGCCATTTTTTTATCTGACTTCGCTGACCAGCGTTTATTACCTTCAGATTTTCTCTTTTTATTTATTCATAATAGGCAGATATTGGCCGAGTATTATTATCGCCAGTTTAACAACCTATTTTCATCCAGCAGCCGGAGTTTTCTTTCTCTCAGTATTTTTCTTAACTTTAATCCTACAGTCCTATAAAAAGAGACAGGCGTACAGATTGATTTTTAAGTTGATGGCGGTTTCATTGTTGATTTTTATTCCTAATGTTTTTTTATTAAACAAGAATTTGGGTATGCCGGTCAATACTGCTGATTTTTTTGAGATTTTTTATGGAATCAAGGGGGGGCATGCTTATCTGGAAGATTATTTTATCAGGGCCTATATATATACCTTGTCTGCTAGTTTTTTAATCTTTATTTTCTTTAAAAACAAGATCATTGAGTATCAGGATAAGATTCTGATGGTCATATATTCTATCTTTGCAGTTGTTTTTATCTGGCTGGTGAATTTGTATTTCATAAAGAATTTAAAAGTTTTTTACCTCTATTCCGCCATGAGATCGACTTATATGATCAAGCCGTTATTTGTTGCCTTGATCATATTTATTGTTTACAAGCTGGCCATAAAAAATAGCATTTTTTCTAAGATTGTTTCCTTGTCTTTGCTTTTTAGCTTGATTTTGCCAGGCTACACAATGCCGGCTGCCTTGGTTTTTTTGGCTGGGCTATTCATGATTTTCCAGGAAAAAATTATACATTTTGAAAAAGAAATTTTTAGCAAATATGAATTATTGTATAAATTAAAGAGAGATATGGATGGCGTGAAAAATAATAAAAAACTGATTTATTCAGGGATACTGTTGATTGCTTTTATTTGCACCTTCTTATTCATTTATCGCTATCATAATAAGCTTTATAAAATTTATAATTTTGCGCGCGGTGAAAATCTTTTTAATTTCAGTTTTAGTCCGGATAAAAATTTCGGGTGGAATAAAAAAGATCCGTCTTTCGGTGAATTGATTGAGTGGGCGAAAAATTATAAAGGAAAGATGCTTATCGTCCCGCTTCTTAATTCGGACTTTTCTACTGGCTTTAGATTTTTAACAAAAAATAGCACTTATATAACTTATTATGACATGGGACAGCTATCTTATATACCATCGCTCTATTTGGAGGGATACAAAAGGCTTCAGGAAGTGGGTTTTAGGCAGGAGGGAAAAAGAGAGTTTGCTCTTGATGGCTATGACAAGCTCGAGATAGAAAAAGTAAAAAAGCTGGATGCTGATTTTATTGTTTTTGATAAGACATCGGAGGGTTATTTGGATAGGGCTGGATATGAGCCGGTTTTTGAAAATAAAAAATTCATTGTTTATAAATTACGTTAATATTTGTTAAATCATCCATATGTTTTCATTCAATACTAAGTTATCGATGGCAAAAGCGGTTTTGACCAAGGACTCTCCATTTTATATCCAATTTTATATTTCTAAATATTGCAACCAAAAATGCAAAATGTGCAATATTGTTGAGGCAAATGCAGACCTGACTCCGTTTTCAGGCGATAAGATAGAAAAAATTGCCGATAATCTGGTAAAGATCGGTGCAGGGGTGGTACTTTTGACCGGAGGCGAGCCATTCTTGAGGCCGGATATCGATGAGATCGTAAAGATATTCAAAAAGAAAAAGCTTGATGTAAGATTGCAGACTGCTGGATCGATAGATAGGAGAGAAAAAATTGCTGAATGCGTAAAGCATGGAGCAAGGGATATAAATGTCAGCATCGATTCGCTTGATGAGGAGTTATCTGATTATATAAACGGACTGGACGGTTCATGGAGGAGTGCGATCCAAACTATTTCTTATGTTTCAAATACTTTTCCGCAAAAAGATTCTATCTGCGCTTTAGGTTGCGTGCTTTCCAATTATAATATAGATGAAATCGATGCAGTTCTTGATTTTGCAACAAGGATCGGTTGGTGGTTGTCTTTGGTTCCTGTCCACATCACCACAACAGAAAATCCTTTGAACTTCAGAGGTTATGATGAATATTTCCATTTTAAAAAAGAAGATTATCCGAAAGTGAAAGAATTGATCGAAGGCTTAAAGAAGAAAAAGCGAGAAGGATATAATTTGTTTGATTCTGACGATTATCTCGATTCTATTTATCATTTTGTTTCGACCGGACAGCCAAGCTGGAGGCATGACGGCGTATGTGATACGCCCAACCTTTATTTTGCAATTTTGCCGGACGGAAAATTTGCTCCTTGCTGTGATCATAGATTTACAGAAGATCTTTATGTTTATGATGATAAATTCCCAGAAATTTTCAAATCAAGCGTGTTCAGGGATAAGGTGAAAAGCATTGCGAAGAAATGCCAAGGCTGTAACTTTGGCAGCTATCCGGAAATGAGCCTTTCTGCGCGTTCATTCTCGACAATCAGGGAGAGATTAACTTTACAAAGAAAGGCGAAGAAGAGCAGTATTAAGCCGATTTCCGAGGAAGAAATTTTCAAGATCATAGAAGAAATAAAAAATAAATACCCGATTTATAAGAAAGAAAGGAATTTTCATTTCCGGGAACAGAAAAAATGGCCAAAAGCGCCTAACATACCTAATTATTTATGGCAGGATTAAATATATTCATAACAGGAGCTTCTGGATTTA
Organism: uncultured Gammaproteobacteria bacterium; assembly: GCA_964360445.1. Taxonomy (GTDB): domain Bacteria; phylum Patescibacteriota; class Patescibacteriia; order Patescibacteriales; family JAKAJF01; genus CAYHWE01. Next base: position 6,071 of record CAYHWE010000002.1, read on the forward strand.
TCGGAAATCCTGTCCTGAAAAAAATAATTTCAAAATTGGATAGCGATGACAAAGTCTTTGTCTTGTCAAGGGCTGTATTTGATTTTGAAGATAAAATGATCGTGGTCTTGAGAGGGGATTTGGAGAACATTGAAGCATATGAAAATGAAATTTCAGAAAGCGATTATGTTTATCATTTAGCGGCAAATGCAACATTCGGCAGCGGTTGTGATTATGATAAGGTAAACTTTTTTCCGACAAAAAAAATCGTCGATATCTTAAGGAGGAGCAAGAGGATTAAAAATTTTATTTTTACCAGCACGATCGGAGCGGTTGATAGGCATAAAAATGATTTATGCGAAAAACCTTTGAATGCCAATAGCATTCCGGCTCCCACTTCAGCTTACGGAAAATCAAAGCTGAAATCCGAAGACTATATAAAGCAAAGCGGGATACCATTCACCATATTAAGGCCAACCTGGGTTTATGGACCGAACATGAGAAGCAATTCCCATTTGAATAAATTCGTTTCCATGCTTTATGAAAAAAGAGATTTTATTTTTAAATTGAATTTCCCTGGAATGGTGTCTTTGGTTAATGTTGATGACTTGTCTGAAGCTTTGGCGAATTGTATCGGCAATGACGATATTTTGAATAAAACATATTTTGCAGAAACAGAAAGCCTGTCTTTGGGGGGGGTTCTTAGGATCATTTTCGAGAAAGTGCGAGGAGGCGAATTGAGACAAATCAAAGTCCCCAAATTTAAAATTATTGGCTGGATCCACAACCTTTTGCCTTTGACAATTTCCAATTTATTCATTGATTATCTAAGGGCAGAGGATAGTGATTTTAAAAAAGATTTCAAGCTTGAACATATAAAAAGGTTGGTTGAAACGGTGGGTGATATCGTGTTTTCGAATATCCATAATGCCGGGCATTGGATTGTTACAGGTGCGAACAGCGGAATAGGATTTGCTTTGGCTGACCAACTAAGGCAATCGGGTAAAAAAACAATCTTGATCGATAAGGACACAGGCAATATAAGGGATTTTGATGGAATCATTTTGCAGACTGATCTTTCTGATCGAAATAGCTTGTATGATTTGGGATTGAAATTGGATAAATATAAGATATTCAGGCTTATTAATAATGCCGGAGTGGGATTTAAAAAAGATTTTTTAAGTATGGAAGCCGGAGAAATTGTGAAGACAGTTGAGGTTAATGTTCTAGCCCCCTTATTGTTAACAAAGTTTCTGGCTGGAAATATAATTAAAAATGAGGGGACTATTGTGAATATAGCATCAAGTGCCGCTTTCAATCCTTTGCCAGGCATGAGCCTGTACGCTGCTTCTAAATCTTTGATCTTGAATTGGTCCTATTCTTTGTGGTATGAAATGAAAGGCAAATGCAATGTTTTGACTTTTTCTCCCTCAGGCACAAGGACTAATTTCCAAAAGCAAGCAGGAGTTGCAGTTACTGATGATTTATTATCGCCGGATCATGTTGCGAAAGAAATCATAAAAATGATCGAAAAGAAAAAATCTTTTGCGTTCCTGGGTTTTAAGAATAAGATTGTTTCACGAATCACTAAATTTTTTCCTGAAAAATTGAATGTTATTTTTTGGGGGGAGGTGTTTAAAAAAATGAGATAATATGGATAATTGTTTAATTTGCAATAATATAAATTTAAAACAGGCGGGTGAATATTTGAAATGCGCGGATTGCGGGCATGAAATTTTTGTCGGCAAATTGAAAGATGATTTTATGATAAATGAGGTGTTGCTTGAGGACAGGGTCAGGAGGCTTGACTCTTTGGACAAATTCAAATTGAAAACAGTCCAGCGGATAATGATTGAAAATAAGTTCCTTTTAGACGTCGGGTCGGCATCGGGAAAATTTTTAAATCATTGCAAGGTCTTTTTTGATGGTTGCGCGGGGGTGGAAATAACGGAAGAGTGTATAAGATTTTCACGGGAAAAATTAGGCTTAAAGATCTATAAAGATATCTCGGAGATCGTGAACATGGTTTCGGTTGCGACATTCTGGCATTCTTTGGAGCATATACCCTTTACGGAGATTGTAAAGATTTTCGGAATAATCGGGAAAAAGACCGGGAAAAATTCGAAAATTTTGATTTCCGTGCCAAATTCAAATTCTTTGATGTATAAAATCTTTAAAAAAGATTTTGCTTATTATGACAACAGGAGTCATGCGCACCAGTTTTCAGATGATTCGCTGGATTTATTGATGGAGAAGTTCTGCTATAAAAAAGATAGTTATCATTTTTCTTTCGCCTATTCTGCATTCGGCTATCTGCAGAGCCTGATGAATAAGTTTAATAAAATCCATAACTTTTTATATTTTTACGCTAAAAGAGGAGAGTGTTTCGGGAAGAATAAGGTTGAGCTGGCCTATCTTCTTATTTATAATTCAATTTTGCTTTTCCTTTTCCTTATCCCTTCTTTATCCTTAGTCTTATTTGATTTTTTCTTTAAAAATAAAGGAGGTGTGATAACAATATGTTACAGCAAATAAAAAAAATAGAAATAATCGTTCCTGTTTACAATGAAGAGAAATGCATTGATGAATTTGTCATGCGGATAAATAAGTTAAGGGAACAAACGGACGGAATGGATGTGAATGTGGTTTTTGTCAATGATGGATCTAAGGATAAGAGTTCTGACCTGTTGAATTTGTATGCGAATAAATATTCTTTTTTGAAAGTGATTGAATTCAGCCGGAATTTTGGCCATCAGATGGCGGTTACGGCCGGATTGGACAATGTTGATGCTGATTATGTGGCTATAATTGACGCCGACCTGCAGGATCCGCCAGAATTGATAATTGATATGATAAAGAAGGCGGAAGAAGGATTTGATGTAGTGTATGGAAAAAGGTTGACGCGCAAAGGGGAAACTTTTTTCAAGAAAATGACAGCAAGATTGTTTTATACAATTATCAGCAAGATGTGCGATGTCAATATCCCGATCGATACCGGTGACTTCCGCCTGATCAATAAGCAGGTTCTGGATATTTTGAAGCAGATGCGAGAAAAGCATAGGTTTATAAGGGGAATGGTTCCTTGGATCGGATTCAATAGTTCGCCGATCTATTATCATCGTGATGAAAGATTTGCCGGAGAGACGAAATACCCTTTAAAGAAAATGATAAAATTCGCCAAAGATGCGATTTTCTCTTTTTCTGATACTCCCTTAAGAATTGCTAATTTTATAGGTTATTCTATTGTTTTTATCGGGATTTTAGGTTCGATTTTGATGCTTTACTTAAAGCTGATGACAGAGTATACTGTTCCTGGAATCACGGCTGTTATTTTGACTGTAATCATAATGGGTGGTATCCAGATTTTGATGCTGGGAATCATAGGAGAGTATGTCGGCAGGATTTTTGAGGAATCAAAAGAGCGGCCATTATATATCATAAAAAATAAAAAAAATTTTTAATTTATGCAAAATGAAATTTTAAAAAAAGAAGAAGATTTCCATGATGGCTGGGCTAGTTCAATCAATCTGGACGAGGTTATGGTTGATGAGTTTTTTGAGGCCTGCACTTCTCCGGAAAATAAATTGATAATGGAAAAATTGGGTGATGTCAGGGGAAAGAAAATCTTGGAATTAGGCTGTGGTGCCGGTGAAGCCTCGGTTTATTTCGCCAAAAAAGGCGCGACCGTGACTGCTACGGATATTTCCAATGGAATGCTTAAGGTCGTGGATGATTTAGCTGCACGACATGGCGTTTCTCTTGAGACAAGGCAATGTTACTCTCACACGATCCCTTTCCAGGATGGAAAATTTGATATTGTTTATGCAGCTAATCTTTTACACCATATCGACTTGGAGCCGACCTTAAGGGAAATCAAAAGAGTTCTGAAAACAGGGGGGATTTTTGTCGGCTGGGATCCTTTGGCGCATAATCCTTTGATAAACATTTATAGGAGAAAGGCAAAACTTGTCAGGACAGATGATGAGCATCCTATAAGGATCAATCAACTGGATTTATTCAGGGAAAATTTTTCTGAATTTGAGTATAAGGCGACTTGGTTTTTTACGCTTTGGATTTTCCTTAAATTTTATCTGGTTGACAGGATTGATCCCAATAAGGAAAGATATTGGAAAAAAATCCTGATTGATCATAAAAAGCTAGAAAAAACTTATTCAAAATTAGAAAAGGTAGATAAAACATTGTTGAGGTTTTTCCCTTTTTTTAGAAAGTATTGCTGGAATATTATAATTTTCGCAATAAAATAAATATTTAAATTTATGAAAAATATTTTAGTTACGGGCGGGGCCGGCTATATCGGTTCGCATTTCATCAATGCGGTATTGAAAAGAGAGAGTGATATTTCAATCTTTGTGGTTGATAATTTTTCGCAAGGAGAAAATAATAAAATAAAAGATGGAAAAGTTTTTTATTATAATGCGGATTTGAAAGATAAAATAGAAATCGAAAGGATTTTTAGCGAAAATAAGATTGATATCGTAGTTCATTTTGCCGCCTTGGCCAGCGTTCCCGATTCTGTTATGAAACCGCATGATTATTATCAAAATAACATAATCGGCGGTTTGAATCTGTTGGATGCCATGCTTAAGAATAAAGTCGATAAGATAATTTTTTCTTCCTCGGCTTCTGTTTATGGAGAGCCGATCTCAGAAATTATAACCGAGGATCATCCTAAAAATCCGACTAATCCGTATGGTTATACAAAATTAATTTTTGAAAATATTTTGAAAGACTATAAAAAAGCGTATGGCCTTAACTCTATTTCTTTCCGTTATTTCTGTGCATCCGGATGCGATGAGTCTGGCAAGATAGGCGAGTACCATGATCCGGAAACCCACATCATACCCTCAATTTTAAATACTTTTCTGGGAAAGAGAAGCGAATTCCATGTTTATGGGAATGATTTTCCTACTAGTGACGGTAGCGGGGTCCGTGACTATATCCATGTTAATGATTTAGCTGATGCTCATGTTTTAGCTCTAAGTAAGTTATTAAGCGGAGAGAATGCGTGTGCATTTTATAATTTAGGGATAAATAAAGGATTCTCTGTCTTTGAATTGATTCAGGCAGCTGAAATGATTATCGGTAAAAAATTGAATTTCAAAATAAAGGAAAGGCGCCCAGGCGATCCGTCCAGACTTATCGCCGATTCATCCAAGGCGCAGGGAGAGTTGAATTGGATGCCAAAATATCTTTCTATCGAGGAGATCATAAAGACAGCTTATAATTTTTTTAAGTCAAAAATATGAGAGCTTTGATTTTAGCGGCTGGACTTGGAACAAGGCTTAAGCCGATTACAGACGATATGCCAAAACCGCTAGTTACAATCGGAGGCAAACCTTTGCTTGCATATCACCTTGAAGCGCTGAAAAAATACGGAGTTGACGATGTTTTGATAAATACGCATTATTTGCCGGATAAGATTGCGGAATATGTATATAGTTATAAAAAAAATTTTTCAAAACCGGAAATAAAAATTGTTTTTGAAGAAGAGCTTTTAGGCAGTGCTGGCACTCTAAAGGCTAATCGTAGCTTCTTTGAGAATGAAAGATATTTTTTCGTTATTTATGGAGATAATCTGACAAATTTTAATTATGACAAATTTTTAAAATTTCACATAGATAATGATGGACTTATATCAATTGCATGTTATCATGAGTGTAGTCCGGAATCAAAGGGAATTATTGAGTTCGATGATAATAAGTTGATTAAAAAATTCATAGAAAAGCCGAAAAAAGAAGAAGTTGTAAGTAACTTTGCCAATGCCGGCATTTATATCGTAAATAAGGAAATATTTGATTATTTGGATTTGCTTGACAGGAAGTTCCTGGATTTCGGTAAAGATGTTTTTCCATTTTTATTGGCAAGCGGGGCAAAGATGCATGCCTACGAGATGGATGAATTTCTTTTGGACATAGGCACGATAGAGAATTATGAATCAGCTAAGGAAAAGATTAAAAATTTAATATTTTAAAAATATGGAAACAAAAAGCTCATTGCAGGGTGCTCATGATAAGCATTGGAAAGATAGAGAAATAGATGAATCTTCCAATTTCAGAAGAAATGTCTTGGTTAAAAAAATTTTTTCAAACATAAATAATGAAAGCAGGATCTTAGATTTTGCTTGTGGCAATGGTGATTTAACGGAATATTTAGTTAAGTCTGGATTTAAAAATGTTTATTCAGTCGATTTTTCTGATGAAGGCGTGGAGATTACAAGAAAGAGAGGAGGGCAAAATGTGCTTCAGGCTGATATTTGCGAGCAGCTTCCCTATGAGAGTGAATTTTTTGATTATGTGTTGTGGCTTGATAATATTGAGCATCTTAATTCTCCTCAAGCAGCTATGGATAATATCCGCAGAACTTTAAAAAGTAAGGGCACCCTTTTGTTATCATTGCCAAATATGGGTTATTGGTTTTACCGCCTTTATTATTTAAAAAACGGGACAATCATCGGGACAGACGGGGTTCTTCCTGATGGTCACATCAATCTGCCTTGGGAATATCAGCATATCCGTTTTTTTAATGAAAAATATATTAAAATATTTCTAGAAAAAAATGGGTTTGAGGTTGTGCGCATATCATCATATCATAATGAAAATGAGCTTAAAAATATGCTATCAAAATTATACAGGCGCTTATTTGCGGAAGGATTCCTGGTTATTGCTCAAAAAAGATAAATTATTGGCTAACTTTAGTTAAATATCTGGCAGGGGCAAAAGGCTTTTCTTTTTAGGGAGAGGTCTTTATTTTTTTAGGATTCTATGTTATATTTTTAAATAGTTTATGCTATTTTTCGTTAAATTTAAGTTATAAATTTTTTATCCAAATGTTTAATAAAATTAAAATAGCGTCACTGGCAAATGATCTTGGAATCGGAGGGACAGCCAGGCAAATAATAACTATCGACAAATATTTAGATAAGGATATTTTTGAACATTATATCATATCCCTGAATTCAAAAGATAACGCAAGGGCGAAGTTTCTTTCGAATAAGAATATTTTTTTTGTTGAAAAACCGGAAGATGTTGCAAGAATATTGGAACAGGAAAAAATTAATATCCTTTATTGCCATCGTCATGGCCGCAACCAGCCTGAGCATGATGAGGTTGCTAAAAATTTACCACCCCATATCCCGTTATTGGAGTTAAATACATTCAGTGCAAGGGATAGTGGTTTTTTTGGTAAAAGATGTGATAAGCATATTTTTGTAAGTATGACCAATATTTTAAAATATGTGAAACAGAATAGCTTAAAATTTGATTTCAGAAGATTGAAAGTGGTATATGCTTTGATTGACTCTGATAATTATAAGTCTCATATAGATCAGAAAGAGATTGACGAGTACAGAAAAAAATATGATTTGGATGGTTATTTTGTTATTGGAAGGCTAGCAAGGCCAGTCATGGGAAAGTGGGATGATAAAATGATAATTTTTTGGAAGAAAATTTGTAAACTTAATCCAAAAGTTAAATTTTTGATTTATGGAGTTCCAGAAGAAAGAAGACAGCTTATTAGGGAATCGGGTCTAGAAAAAAATCTTATAATTTTTGAGCCGACATTATCAGATAAGGATCTTGTGCTTTTTTATAGCAGCATAGATGCTTATGTCCATGCCAGTCCGATCGGAGAGTGTAATTGCGGAGCGATAGCTGAGGCGATGTTGTTTAAAAAACCTATAATTGTCACCTCTACCCCCTTTTCTAGATTTACATTCGGCCGTAGCCATACTAAAGACAATGGGCAAGTTGAACAAATCGAAAACTATACCAATGGATATATAGTGGAAAGTGCAGAGGCCATGGCAAGGGCGGTTGATTTTCTTTCCAAAAATCCAAAAATAGTGGAAAGCATGGGTGACGCAAATCAAAAAGAGGTAGCAGAAAGATATGATGCATCTGTGGGGGTAAAAACGCTAGAAAAAATTTTTATAGAAAGCGTTATGGACAAGGGTGTTGAAATAGACAATAAGATAAAAGAATATTTTGAAAATTCACATTTTTATCCAAATGAAGATTTTATAAAAAAGTGGTTTGTGGAATATTATAAAAGAGTGGAGGACACGTATTGTAAAAACTGTAAAGATGGATTTCGGGATAAGATTTTTTATTTCAAAATGGCATTGAAAAGAAAGTTTAATACCCTAAAAACCAAATTAAAAATATGATTATCGTGAAAGCGCCATTAAGAATCAGTTTTGTCGGGGGAGGAACAGATCTTTTTGATTTCTATAAGAACTATCCGGGAAGGGTAATATCAACAACTATAGATAAGTATGTTTATCTTGTAATAAATTCTTCATACAACATGAATGATTTTATTCTGAAGTATCAGAAGACAGAAAAAGTAAATAATCCCAAGGAGATTGTCCATAATCGTTTTCGGGCAGCCTTTAATGATTATGGTATCACTCGCGGATTAGAGATCGGTTCCTTTGCTGACATTCCTGCAAAAACGGGGCTGGGTTCATCTTCTAGTTTTTCGGTTGCCTTAGTGAAGGGCTTGAGCGCTTATTTAGGTAAAACGATCGGTCCTGAAAAAGCTGCGGAAGAGGCGTGTCGCTTAGAGATTGATATTTTAAAAGAGCCCATTGGAAAGCAAGACCAATATGCAGCTGCCTTTGGTGGATTTAATATTTTTCAATTTAATCCTGATAATTCTGTTGACGTGGAGCCTGTTTTGATTGATTTCAAGAAAAGGGCTGATCTTGAGAGCCATCTTTTATTATTTTTTACCGGAGTTACTAGAAGCGCGTCGGAAGTTTTATTTGATCAAAAAGGAAAAATTGAACATAATCTTGAAACTTATAAAAAAATGTCTGATTCTGTTTTTGACTTTAGGGATAGATTATTGGCAGGTGATTTTAAGGGATTGGCGGAAATGTTGCATGAAGGATGGCTCAGAAAAAAAAGCCTTAGCGGCAATGTAAGTAATTCTGTTATTGATATGATGTATGAGGCCGGAATAAAAGCTGGGGCTTGGGGCGGAAAGATTCTTGGTGCTGGCGGCGGTGGCTGTCTTTTGTTTATCGCGCCTCCGGAGAGCCATCAGAGAATTTGCGAATATGTAAATTTGATCTCTGATGTGCAAAGCCTTGCTGAGTTTAAGCAAATTCCCGTAAGCTTAACCCAGTCTGGTGCAAATATAATTTATAACTCAAAAAATTAGCATATGGAAGGTTATATCAAGCAATTTATAAATGAAGCTGATCAGGCTATAAATTCTGTCCAGGCCAAGGAGATCTCTAGGGCCATAAACATCGTCCAATCTGTTTATGAGAGGGGTGGACGTATTTATATTTTCGGTAACGGCGGATCATTGGCCCTGGCCACTCATTGGGTAAGTGATTTTAATAAGACTGTTTTTAGCCATGATTTGGAAAAGCACTCAAGGCGTTTTCAGGCTATAAGGTTACCGTCAACAGAAGAAGAACTTTCCGCCTGGGCTAATGATGTGGGGTATGATATGGTCTTTGCCGGTCCTTTGCAAAATTATCTTCAGGAGGCGGATTGTATTATTGCTATAAGCAGTTCTGGGAATTCAAATAATATCATCAAGGCTGTTGAATTGGCTAAATCGCGCCACATACAGGTCGTAGGGCTTTCTGGATTTGATGGAGGAAAATTGAATGAGCTTGCGGATGCTAAAATTTTAGTGAAAACAGAAAGAGGTAAATATGGCATTGTAGAGGGAGCGCATGCTGTAATCCTTCATTTGATTACGACTTATTTCCAAGACTATTTTGATCATCTGCAGGCAGATAAAAAAAGTCGGTTGAAAAAAATCTTATTTTTAGATCGAGATGGAGTTATAAATAAAAAGGCTGAAGAACATGAGTATGTTGCCAGGGTGGATGATTTTATTTTTAATGAAAAAATTTTTGAAGTGCTTAGAGACCATAAAAAACGCGGGTATGAATTCATAGTTATCACGAACCAGCGAGGCATAGCTAGGGGAAAAATGCTAGAAAAAGATCTTGAAAAAATCCATGAGCACATGATTGAACGCCTAAAAAGAGAAAATTTAGATATTCTAGATATTTTTTATTGTCCACATGAAGAGTTTGTTTGTGATTGTCGAAAACCAAAATTCGGATTATTGAACAAGGCTGCAGATAAATATGATATTGACTTGAACGGCTCGATACTGATCAGCGATTCATGGAAAGATGTGAAAATGGGAAAAGAATTCGGCATAGGTGAAAATATTTTTGTAGAATCTGATACTTTAGAAATTTTGAAATACGATGAATATAATAAATAAAATTTATAATAAGGCTTATTTTTTCTTAATGAGGAATCGGCTTGACCGCGGTAACTTTGAGGCAGTAAGGTCAAGAAAATTTTTGTTAGGAGATTGCATGTCTGATTGTCAGGTAAATATTGGGAGGTGGACATACGTAGATCCTCATTCAAGAGCACATATCTGGACTAAAAATGATAAAATCAGCATAGGAAAATTTTGTTCCATCGCGGGTGATGTTAAAATTATTGCCGGGGGGAATCATGATCATAATTCAAGGGTTTCTACTTACCCTTTTAAAAGTAAGCTCACTGGGCTTAATTTGGTTGAATCAGGAAATAAGGGACCAGTTGTAATCGGCAATGATGTTTGGATAGGCATTGGAGCAACGATATTGTCGGGAGTTAAAATAGGAGATGGCTCTATCATAGGGGCTCAGGCAGTGATCAGTAGGGACGTCCCGCCTTATTCTATAGCCGTTGGAAATCCTGCTAAGATTGTAAGACAAAGATTTGAAAGTGACATTATAGAAAAGCTTTTACAGATTAAATGGTGGGATTGGGATGATGACTTAATTAAAGAAAGGATGGGTGATTTTTATTTAGATGCAGAAGCTTTTGTTAAGAAATATTCTAATATATGAATGAGAAAATAAAAATTTCCGCATGCATTATCGTTTATAATGAAGAGGGGTTGATTGATCGATGCTTGAAGAGCATTAAAGATATAGCTGATGAAATAATCATCGTACATGATGGAGAGTGTTCAGATAAGACCTTGGAAATTGCAAGAAAATATACGAATAAGATATTTACTAAGCCGCATGTCGGTATCGCTGAGCCATTAAGAAGCTTTAGCTATGAGAAGGCGCAAGGGGAATGGATTTTGCAGGTTGACGCTGATGAGTATTTTGATTTGGAGGATGTTGATAAGGTGAAAGGGTTGATACAAGACAATCAGACAGATGCTTATAATTTTAAATGGGAATTGTGGAATGGAAGGGAGCCGATTCAGCTTAAGGGCTTGCAAAAAATGGGCTTATTTAGAAGGGGTAAGATTGAATACCAGGGCTTGCCGCAAACAAATGTAAAAGTTTTAGGAAAAGTTAAATTGGCTGATATTTTTTTGCGACATAGGCCGCTTTACGATAATGTTTCATGGAAGACAGCTGGTAGGAAGAGGAGGTATTGGATGGAGGTAAATGCCAGGTATTTTTTCCCGGAATTAGTCAAATATGAGTGTTTTAATACGACAGCTGATTCCTGGATCGAATATACAAAAAAAGTCAGAAAATATCCTTTGTTTTATTTATTTTTTTATCCTTTGAAAAATTTTTTGGGGCAGCTTAAGAATGGTTTAGGGCTAAGCTGGATCGGCATGAATGCTTTATTCCAGCAATACGTTTATTATTTTTCTTTATATTGGACAATATGGAAAATGGAAAAAAAATCAAAGTAGCCCTAGTCCGCGGGGACAGCTTGAATGAATGGGAAGGGAAAATCTGGGGTGAATTGGGCGATGATTTCCAGGTCACTGCTTTTTGCAGTAAGAAAAATTTATACAATTCCAAGAATCTGAAATATCCGGTTAAAAATCTTTTTTCCAGTTCAGATAATTTTTTTGTCCATAATTTTGATAAATATTTGAACGGCCGTTTCCAGAATATGTTCGGATTGGAAAAAGAGCTGGATGGTTTTGATATCGCGCATACGGCAGAAATCTCTTATTTTTTCACGACTCAGGCAGTGCGCGCAAAAAAGAAAAATAAAAACTTGAAAGTGGTGGCAACCGTTTGGGATAATAGCTTCGGCCGGTTCGAATATAATTATTGGCCCGGATTCAAGACCCCGCCTTTATTTTGGCGGAAGAAAATCAATAGCATCATAAAGGAAAATGTCGGAGGTGTTGATTTGTTTCTACCGGTCACAGAATTTTCCCGAGGGATGCTTTTGGATTATGGCGTGCCGGAAAACAAAATCCAGATTTTGACTCCCGCAGTCTTGAATAATGACGCTGATGCCAAAGATTTTTTAGAAGAGAAAGGTTTGGCTGGTAAAGAGATCTATATGATGGTCAATAGGATGGTAAAAGAAAAGGGGATTTATGATGTGTTGTATGGTTGGAGCATGTATTTGAAATCGGTTGGCAATAAAAATAAAATATTGCTGATGATCGGTAATGGTCCGGAAAGAGAAAATATGATGCGCTTGGCTGGAGATTTGGACGTAAAAGATAATATTTTATTCATCCAGCAGTTGCCGAATGAAAAAGTCAGGGGATTATATAAATACGCCAAAACTTTGATTTTGGGCAGTTTGTCGAATCCGATGTGGCAGGAGCAATTCGGTTATGTCCTGGCGGAGGCGATGACGAATGGCTGTCCGGTCGTGAGCACTTATTCAGGAGCGATTCCTGAAGTTATCGGCGATGCTGGCGTATTATTTGCGCCAGGCAATCCAGTCGAATTGAAAAATGTTTTAGAGAAAATTGATGATCAGGAATCTTATAGTCGATTGAAAGCGAATTGCCAAAAAATGAAAGAAAGATTTGCGGCGGAAAAATTCAAGAATAATCTGGTTGATATTTATAAAAAATTAAAAAATGATTGATTTGATTTGCCCAAAATGCAAGATAAGTTTAAAAAAAGAAAATGATTCTTTTGTTTGTGGCAGTTGTCAATTTATCCTAAAGAATAATAATGGTGTCTTGGTCGATAATGGCAATGAAGCGGGAAAAGATTTTTATGATAAGATTTATTCCGATGATAAGGGCGCGCATTGGCTTAAGGGGTTGGAGCGGAATTTTTTCAAAAGCATTTTGGAATTAATCAGCTTGAGTTATCGACGAGAAAGGTTTTTCAAGAGGAATATGCAGAGTGGCAAGGATAATATGGTTTTAGATATCGCTTGCGGCGCCGGAAGGGATTATTTCCGTAAATTCGGTTATGTTGTCGGCGTTGATTTATCTTTGAAACCATTAGATATCGCCAAAAGAAAATATGACCTGATCATTCAGGGCGGGGCGGAGAATCTGCCTTTTGCTGATAATACCTTTGATTATGTGGTCAGTTCTGATTTTTTCGGGCATATAAAAAATGAAGATAAGGATGCGATCATAAAAGAAGTCTTGAGGGTTTTGAAGCCGGGCGGGAAAACATTGCATGTGATTGAAACGGATAGTGAAAATTTTTGGTTCAAGATTGCGCATAAGAATCCGGATTTGTTCCAGAAGTATTTCATTGAAAAAATCGGCGGCCATATCGGTTTGGAGATGCCGGATAAGGTTGTAAAAAGGTGGATGAATAATGGATTTGAAATTTTGAAGGTGAAGAAAATCTGGGGAGTGGTTTGGCCGATCCAGGATTATCAGATGTTTGATAATGAATATGAAAACTTATTACGATCAGCAAAAACTTTTGTTATTATTTCTAAAATTTTAAGCAAGGTAAAGTTAGTCCAGGTCGGAGTGAATATTTTATTAAATCCGCTTAACTCTATTATTGAGAGTTTGACGCCTATTAACAAGGGACAGGGATTGATGCTTATATGTCAGAAAAAGTAAAATACAATTTCAGTGATGATCCGAGCGGGGTGCATATGGTTATTCTGGATGAAATCAGGAATAATAGCACGGTCCTAGATATTGGTTGCGCGAGCGGTTATATGGGCGAATTCTTGATCAAGGAAAAAGGTTGCAAGGTCTGGGGCATTGAACCGGATACAGATTTTGCGGCTAGGGCGAAAAATAGCGGTTATGATGTTGTTATCAATAAAGGAGTGGATGAGGGATTGAAAGATATCGAGGCGCAATTTGAATATATTATTATGGCTGATGTTTTAGAGCATTTAGTTGAGCCGGAGAGAGTATTGAAAAATGCGAAAAAATTTTTAAAGCCAGGAGGAAGGATATTCATTTCCCTGCCGAATATCGCCCACTATTCAATCCGCTTAAAGTTATTATTGGGAAAATGGGAGATGCAGGATTGGGGGATTTTGGATAAGACCCATCTGCATTTCTACACCCTTGATTCCGCGAAAAAATTGTTGGAAGATGCGGGATTGAAAGTAGAAAAGTTGAGGCCGCGAGGCGATTTGGAGAGATGGTTCAGGGGGTTCGGGTTAGAGAAAATCGGTAAAAAAATCTTGTTCTTTTGGCCTGAAATTTTTGCTGTCCAGTTCGTATTCATAACTAAAGCCGATTAATATGATTAAAGTTTCAATCATAGTTCCAACTTATAACGAATCAAAAAATCTACCCTTGTTGGTGCAGGAAATTTTTGATGTTATTGATAAGAATAAGATAGATCTGGAATTCATTATTGTTGATGATAATTCTCCGGATGGGACCGGACAGGTGGCGGAAGAATTAGGAAAACAATATCCGGTCCGAGCCATCCATCGCGCTGGAAAGTTGGGTTTGGGCAGCGCAGTCATTGAGGGATTCAAATTATCTGATAGGGAGCTTATGGGTGTTATGGATGGTGATTTAAGTCATGATCCGGCTATTTTGAATGAATTGATTTTGTCTTTGGAGGATAATGATATTGCGATAGGAAGCCGTTTTGTTGAGGGAAGTACCGTCGAGCAATGGGCTATGAACAGGAAGCTGATATCAGAAGCCGGAGTTTTTTTTGCACGGCTTTTGACTGGGGCAAGAGATCCTTTAAGCGGTTATTTCTTTATAAGAAAGAGCGTGATATCTGGCATTGATTTAAGGACAAAAGGATATAAAATACTCTTAGAAATTTTAGTGAAAGGCAGTTTTAACCGAGTAAAGGAACTTCCTTATAAATTCAGGATAAGGAAATTCAGTTCGTCTAAACTTAATTATGAAGAGTATATTTTATTTTTTAAACAAATATTGCAATATGGTTGGATTAAATTTAAAAATTTTTTTTAATACAGTAAAAGAAAATAAATTATTTACCTTTCTAATGGGATTTTTTCTTTTAGTTTTGTTTATTTCTGTAAAACAATCAATTTGGCTTGATGAGAGTTTGAGTATTGATTTTTCTCGTCAGGGCATAAAGGATATTTTTTATATTTCGATGGCTGCCGATTTACATCCTCCGTTATACAATCTTTTCCTTCACTATTCAGGGGAGGTATTCGGAAAAGAAATCTGGAGTTATCGTCTTTGGAGCGCAATTTTTTATATTTTAACAGCAGCTGTTTTATTCAATTATTTAAAATATAGGGATCGTTTGAAAGATTTCAAGAATAATTCATATCTATTTGTCTCCCTTTTCCTTCTTTCTCCCTTTGCTGTTTACTATGCCAGCGAAGCTCGTTCTTATATGCTGACTATTTTAATTTCTTTAGTGCAATTCATAGCTTTTGATAAGATTTTTGACGAATCGCAAAATTATAAAAAACAGATATTCGCTTACACTTCAATGTCGATAATAGGAATCTATGTTTTTTATCCAATTATATTTTTATTGGCAGCAGAATTTTTTTACGTAATCTTGTATAAGAGAAACTATTTTAAAAAGTTTATTTTTTCTTGGATTTTAATTTTTGTTTCTTATTTGCCTTGGATATATCTGGTCATTTTAAATAGAATCGGGGAGCAGCCTAGCCATTTTTTGCCAATCCCATGGTGGCAGATCCCAGCTATTATTTTTATAGGTTTTAGCGGGGGCAGGGTGGCTGTAACAGATGTAAATCATACTCATGATTATTGGCCGACTATTTTAATTTCAGGGATTTACGCCCTTAATTTTATTGGATTTTTTTTCTGGCTAAAGGATAAACAAGATAGAGATTACTTTTTAAGGATAATTTTCATATTTTTTGGCCCTATTTTAATCAGTCTATTGATATCTTTTTTAAGGTTCCCCGTTTTTGATCCACGTTATTATGCCGAGGTCTTTCCCTTATTTATTTTGATTTTAATTTTTTCAAGCATTTATTTATCCAGATATTCCATTAAGATGTGGAAAAATTTTATTTCTTTCTTGATTTTTGTAAATATCTTATTTTTGGGATTATATGGATTGAATGCAAACTATCAACGTGAACATTGGAAGTCGGTTGTTGTGGAGTTGGAAAAAGAGCTTCAATCAGGAGATAAGATCGTGTTTATTGGCCATAAACAGCCACCGCCATCTTATTCATCTTATCAGACGAAGAGTGTTGAGATTGTAAGTACATACCCTGACGATTTAAAAGATGTTCAAGATTATAATGCCATCGAAAAGACATTGAGGAATAAGTTGGAGGATGCGGAAAGGATTTGGTATTCACAATTTTTAGAATGGCAAAAGGATCCTGAGCATAAAATACGAGGTATGGTTGAGGACGAGTTTGAATATATTAAGACAATCGGCTTCTTTAAGGTAAAATTTGATTTATATGAGAGGAAGGGCAAATAATTAAATTTAAATGGATCGAGTAATTACAACTCCTGTTTCTGTTATAATCGTAAGTTATAATACGCGTGATTTAACCCGCAAGGCTTTATTGTCTTTGCGCGGATCAGCTATGCAGCCAGCACAAATCATTGTTGTTGATAATAATTCCGGCGATGATAGTGTGCAGATGATAAAAAATGAATTCAAGGAAGTTGTCTTGATTGAAAATAAGGAAAATTTAGGTTTTGCAAAAGCGAATAATTTGGCAATCAAGATGGTGGACCAGCCGTATGTCTGGCTTTTGAATAGCGATGCGGAAGCCGGTAAAAATACTTTAAGAGAGCTTTATGATTATATGGAGAAAAATCCGAAGATCGGCGCGCTTTCTCCTCAACTTGTTTATCCTGATTGCAAACTGCAACCATTCGGCGGTTTTTTTCCTAGCTGCTTGAATTTATTTTTGTATTTAATTCCGTTATCTTATTTTTTGCCAGTTAGCATTAAAAGAAAGTTAAAAACATTAGCAATCTATCCGCAGTCGATTCCGGAAAATGGAATTGAGCTGGATTATGCGACCGGAGCCGCTTTGTTTTTGCGTAAAAAAGCCTTGGATCAAGTTGGATCATTGGGAGAAGATTATTTCATGTACTTTGAGGAAACGGATTTATGCTGGCGCTTGAAAAAATCAGGATGGAAGGTGATGGCGATAAATACGGAGCCGGTCATGCATGTTTATGGCGGCAGCTTCAAAACAAGGCATGATGCTAAGCGTTTGGGATTATTTTTGGAAAGCTTGGAAAAGTTTGTAAAAAAAAATTATAAAGGATTGAAAAAAAACTTCATATTGGCAGAAATAATGATATTGGGAAAAATAAGTGTTATTTTTAAAGGTTTTAAAAAATAATATGGCTTTATTGATCACTACAATTTTAAATGAGCGAGGCAATATTGAAAAATGGCTCGACGGTATTTTGAACCAGTCTGCATTGCCGGATGAAATTATTATTGTTGATGGCGGTTCAAAGGATGGAACATGGGAATGGTTGTTGGAGCAAGGCAATAAAAATCCGAAAATTAAAGTTTTTCAGGAATCAGGCAATATTTCCCATGGCAGAAATTTTGCTATTAAACAGGCGCAAAGCGAGGTTATTGTCGCAACGGATGCTGGTTGTGTTTATGATCAGGATTGGTTCAAGGATATTACTGCTCCGTTTTTAAACGATAAAAGCGTGGTTGTTGCGACAGCTTTTGGCCCCTGGTTAGAGCGAGATGATAGTTTTTTAATTTACTTGCTCGCCGCTGCAACGACGCCAGCCCCAGTTGAGTTCAAGAAAGACTGGCTTCCGTCTAGCCGTTCTGTGGCTTTTTTGAAATCAGATTGGGAGAGAGTTGGTGGTTATCCGGAATGGATTCCGATATGTGAGGATATTGTTTTTGATTTGAAATTAAAGAAGGCGGGAGTGGGATTCGATCATATCCGCGAGCCCTTGGTATTCTGGCAGCCCAGAAAAACCCTTAAGGCTTATTTCCGCCAGCTGTTCAAATATACGAAGGGTGACGGGCATGGAAAATTGTGGCCAAGGAGGCAATTCGTAAGATATTTCATCTACTCAGCTTCTTTGTTGCTCCTATATCTTTCTCTGATTAATGCTTTATTTTTAGGGGCCTTGTTCTTGGGTCTGGTTGTTTATATGAGGAAATTTTGGATCAGGTGGTTTGAGTTTTCCCGAAATCTTGGTATCGTAAAAATGATGGTCGGTTTCATTTTAGTCCCATTCATCATCGCTTTCGGTGATATAGCCAAAATGGCTGGCTGGCCAGTCGGAGTCTATGAACGATGGACTGGAAAAATAAAATTTGAATAATTTTAAAAAATCCCTACTGAGTAGGGATTTTTTTATCGGCGAAAACCCAGAATTTGTAGAGAAGGAAATTCCACGAAACCGCTAAGGCGATATTCATGATTCTCGCGACCAGATAATGGACCGATAAATTTTCATTCAATGTCCACATCCAGAGCACGGAAAAAAGATAGTTTACACCTGCCAGAATATAAAATCTGATCATTTGTTGATGCGTTAAGCCGGCTGCCCCAAAGGACCACTTCTTATTGAGAAAGAAGACGTAATTCAGCATGAGCAGCTGGTTGGCTATTACGGCCGTAACGGGGCGCATATCAAAAATTGTTTTTAAGACATACAATGACGCTATGTCAAGCGCAACTCCGCTTATGCCGATCAGGAAGTATTTTAGGAATTGTTTAGACAGGAATTGTCTGATGATTTTTTTAAACATTTTAAGCTATATTAATTTCCTCTTTTTTTATCAGATAAGATGAACATATTGAATTATACACTATTGAAAAAATGATTCCAAGGCCGAAGGTGAGGCCGGCGCCGATTATGCCAAATTTCGGTATCAATACCAGATTCAGCCCGACATTTATTATGAGCTGGATAAAGCCGGAAATGGCAATCAATTTTGTCTTATTGAATGTTGTTACTATCAAGGACAAAGGTATATTAAATAAATTCAATGCCATGCCGTAGCTCAGGACTAGATAAACAGGCATTGAATCTATATACTTGTCGCCAAAAACAAAAGTAATCAGATATTTGGACGGCGGAATTATCAGGAATAACAGTATCGTTATCGGTATGAGCCATTTCATCAGTTTTTTAGTTAGAGAAATAATCTCTTCTTTTGAGTGCAGGCTATTGTATTTTGGCATCAAGACGGAGGTAATTGATTGTGATGCTATTGAATATAAATAAATGAACTGGAAGGCAATCGTATAAATAGCTACTTTTTCAAGACCCAATAGGTTGCTTAACATGATCTGGTCAACCCTGCTTGCCAGTATCGCTGACAAGGACCAGATGGTAAGCCAAAAACTGAAATTGGCAATTTGGCTGTGTAATTTTTCTTTTACCTCGGCTTCTATCTGTATCTTTTCCAAATTACGAGGCAGGACACGATAGTAGAAGGTCAATAAGATCCAAGGGATCGATATGTAAACAAGAAGGAATAAATAGATATCATTGAATCCGCTAAAAATAAATATAGCGGTCAGGGCTAGTCTTGATAAGCCCTTCAGGGATTGTATCAAGGAATTCTTGAAGAATTGCTGGGTTGCCTGCAAGTAAGTGCTAATAAAGCCAAGCAGGACAACGCCGCCGATGCCAAACAAGGAAAAAGCTAGGTAATTAGTTATTTGCGGCTGATCAAAGACGTATTTTGCAATCGGATAGGAGAGGACGATTCCGCCAAGGGTTAAAATAATAGAAAGCCATACCCGCCAGCGCCAAATCGTTCTTATTACCTGCTTTAATTTTTCCGGCTCATTGCTTTGCTTGTAAAAGGGGATGAAGCGGAGCAAGCTGCCGTTCAAGCCTAAATCAGACATTTCAGCAATCGTGCTCAAGGCTAAAATGGATAATGAAAATATGGCAAACCATTCTTTTTCAAGGGAGCGACCCAGGATTACGTTGATTAGGAATAATGAAATTCCATTTGCTAGTAATCCAAAATACGTAAAACCAAATTCATGCAATGATTTTTTTTTAAAAAAACCTTTAACTGATATCATAATTATTTTTTCGCCATTTAATTAGTTGCCATAAAGGGTAAGCCATTATTGTTATGACCACATAATAAAATATCCAGAGTTGGTGTGTTTTTGTGCTTGTTAGCATCTGAATCGCATAAAAGAATAAGGGGGACAAGCTAAGCCATATTAAAATTTTTTCTAAATAAATATTTTTTTTGTGATTGTAAACAATCAGCCCTAGGGGAATGATCCATGTGATGTACCAAGGCCAAAATGACTTCTGCCAAATAAATAGATATATCAACAAGCTAATGAATATAGCTAAAATATAGTCTGATTCTTTTAATGGAATCTTTTTAAAGAGAACCAAGAATGCCTTTTTAAATAAAGGATAAGCAAAGTATATAGCGACTATTAATAATGATAAATGTATTAGCCTTGTTAAAATCCAATGTGACTGGTTAGTAAGCAAAGAGTTGAATGAGGGCTGAAGGGTGTAGTAGGCAGTGGAAAATATGCTAAAAACTGCCCATTTTGATTGCAGGATTAATGGTTGAAAAACCTTCATGCCTTGCCAAAATGGAAGCCATGCAAAATAAGTGATTAGGGTGGAGATAGAAATACCAAGAATGGCTTCCATGCTCTTTTTCGAGTAGTTATTTTTATTTAAATCTTGCCACCACCATAATATGAACCAAGGTGTTATAAGCAGGGGTATGAATTTGATCCAAATACTTATGGTCAGGAAAATAATCGTCAACCACCACTGCTTTTTATGTGAAAATATAAAAGCAAGCAGAATCGGTATAAGCCACAATGCATCAAAATGTCCATTTACGATCCACTCGAATAAAATTAAAGGCTGAGTCAGCCAAAAGAAATAAAATATTCTTTTATCACTATCCGGTGAATAAATTTTAATTAATTTAAATATTAAGAAACCAGCTATGATTAATGCTAGTATCATCAGTAGCTTCCATAAAATTATAAAAATTAAAGGATTGCCAAGACTTATTTTATATATTACTTTAAATCCAAATAAAATTATAGGACCATACATCACGCCAATAGTCATTGTGTTATTAGGAGAAAAAAAATAGTTAGCTATAGACCAGCTTTCGGTATAAGGGTTAATGCCATTTTCTACTGCCTTACCAGCATTGAAATAGTAAATAGTATCACCAGATCCAAATGGTGCTATGAGGAATGCGCAAATAATAAAAAATATTATCAATAGGTATGCTTTTTTGTTTAAAGTTTCTTGATTTGATTTAAGATAGTTGAATATGTATTTTCCATAAAAAAAGAAAAAAAGAAAAGTGGGCAGGAGTATTAGGCCCTGGATGATATGTTTTGTCGTGGTTATGCTGTATGTGCAAAATGGCCAGCTTACGCAAAAATAGCAAGAGTTTTTAATGATCTTGGCGTATTCCGAAGCTGAAAAGATGGTTAATAAAACCCAGCCCAGGAGGCCTAAATAAATATATTTATACCTGTTTATTTTTTTAAGCATTTTTTCCATATTATTTATATAGTCCTTTCAGCTGATTGATTTTCATCTGTATCAATTCCTGGAATGAGCTGAAAATAGCTTTAAAAACCTTAACGCGGGAGTCCTGGTCATGCGCCCAGGATACCGGCATTTGTCTTATTTTAAATTTTTTTAGCCTGGCAATGTATAAGATTTCCGTATCAAATCCCCATCTGTCAATCTGCGCCAAGGAAAAAATCTGTTTGGCGGCATTTTTCGAAAAGCATTTGAAGCCGCAAGTGAAATCGGTTACTCCAGGCACTAAAACATTGGAAATTTTTGTGAATCCATGTCCGAGAAAAGTCCTTAATTTTGATTCGCTTTTCTTTATGTCGGATCCCTTCAGGCGGCGGCTGCCGATAATTATTTCGTCTCCCGCATCGATAAATCCCAATAAATTATTAAATTCTTCCAGCGGCGTAGCCAGGTCGATATCAAAGAAAATTATCCAGTCGCCCTGAGTTGCCATAACGCCTTGTTTCACCGCGTATCCTTTGCCGCGATTTCCGCCATAATCGACAATCTGGAAGTCGTATCTTTTTTTATATTCTTCAAGAACGTTTTTCGTGCCGTCGGTTGAGCCGTCGTTGACAAAGATGATTTCAATTTTATGCCCGGCCAGTTTGTTGAAAAAGTTAAAAATTTTACCAATATTCTGAGGAATCCTTTTTTCTTCATTATAAACAGGGATGATTATGCTGAAATTCATAAAATAAATAGGTTTTACCCCCCCCCTGACCTTCTTTACCAAAAGGGAGGGGTTAGGCCAGGATTATCTTCCGCTTCTGGATAAAACCGTAGAAATAGTTTTTAAGATTATGGACAGGTCAAGATAAATAGATCTGTTCTTTATATAGTACAGGTCGTATTGCAATTTTTTCATGCTGTCTTCGCGGGAAGGGGAGTGGTATTCGCCGGAGATCTGGTCCCAGCCGGTAAGTCCCGGCTTCACCAACATCCTTTCTTTGTAGAATGGTATGGCTGTTTTCAGCCCTTCGATATATTCCGGCCTTTCCGGGCGCGGACCGACAAAGCTCATTTCTCCCTTTAATATGTTTATTGCCTGCGGGATCTCATCGATGCGGCTTTTTCTTAAGAATGAACCGAATCTGGTTACGCGCGCGTCATTTTCTTTTGTTGGCGCGAAGTCGTTATCCGCTATCGTCATCGTGCGGAATTTCAGTATCTTGAAAGGTTTATTATTTTGTCCGGCCCTGGTCTGCCTGAAAAATACAGGTCCTTTACTTTCTGACCTGATGATTATCCCGATAATCGGCCAAAGAGGAAGTGTGATCATGAGAATCAAGGAAGCTAATGCCAGATCGTAGATCCTTTTGATAAAATCAAAAATATTCTTATTGCCCTCGCTTAAATTTTCCAAAAACCACATCTGGTTTATTGTTTCAATCGGCACCCTGCCGGTTATATTCTCATAAAAATTAGGGAAACTGACGTATGATATTTTCAGGGGCAGGCAGTTGAAAAGCATAGAGCGCAGTTCCGGAGATTCATGCGGATTAGCGTTCAGCACGATTGTCATGATATTTTCTTCTGAAATCCTTTCGGCAAGTCCGTCCATGCCGTTGGCTACAGGGATGCCGTTGATTTCATTTTCCATTTTTTCATCCTTGTCATTGATGATAAAAGAAATGCTGTATCCCAGATGCGCTTTGTTTTCAATCTCCTTGATCAGTTTTTTTGTCTGATCATCCAATCCGATGATGGCGATATTCTCTTTCGGCAGATAAGATTGAAGCAGCCAATTGAAGCTCCGGCGCCACAGGATGAACAGCATATAGAAAATAAAAACGTAGATCAGGAGATTTGTTTTTGGCGAAATCCCGATATTCGGATCGGCGTAAAAAAAGGCGAGAGAAAAAAGAATGGCCGCCAAAACGCTTTTGTTGGTGAGGCGGGCGAAATTCTTGTTATTGACGACAGAGCTCAGGTTGTATAGATTGCCCAAATAAAATATCACGATCCAGGCCATGAATACGAAAGTAAACGGTCCGATGTGGCTTTCCCAAAGCGTCTTGGCCGGTATCTCAAGATATCTGAGGGTCAAAGTCAGGAAAAGCGATAAGTATAGGATCGCGATATCGCCCAAAAATAAAAAAACTTTCTTTATTTGCGCCGATTTTTTCATAACTATACTATAATAATTTTTTCCATAAAAATCAAGTTTTCCCGTGTTTGCCAAGGTTAAAATTCTCATTGCCTTTCTTGTCCGTTGTTGATATACTATAAACATGAAAAATACCGGTTGGCCGTTGGTCGGCAATGAACATATATCCGCGTTTCTTTCGAAAAGCATAAAAAACAAAAAGATTGCCGGATCTTATGTTTTTTGCGGTCCGGAAAATTTAGGCAAGGATATCGCCGCGGTTTATTTTGCCAAAGTTTTATCATGCCAGAACAGGAAAGAAGACGCGCCTTGCGATAAATGCGCGTCCTGCCGGAAATTCAATGTGAATAAAGGCGATTCCCAAACCATGCATAGCGATCTGTATTTTTTGGAAAAAGATGATGAGAAAAAAAATATTTCCATCGAGCAGGTAAGAGGCCTCATTTCCAGGCTGAGCATGAGCTCTTTCCTGAATTCTTATAAGATCGGCATAATTTACGAAGCTCATTCTTTGAGCACGGAAGCGGCCAATGCCCTGCTTAAGACTTTGGAGGAGCCGAGAAAAAATGTCGTTGTGATCCTGATAACCCCGAAGATCGAATCTTTGCCGCAGACAATCGTTTCCCGCAGCCAGATACTGAAGTTCATCCCGGTGCAAGCCGATAAGATCCATGATTATTTGGTGGAAAAATTTGAGATTACCAGGAGCGCTGCCAAGAATTTCGCACATCTTAGCATGGGCCGTCCGATGCTGGCGTTAAAATTTTTAGAAGACAAGGAATTCTACGACGATTATATGAAGAAAGTTAAAATTTTTATCGATTTTTTCGATAAAGGCATAAATGATCGTTTTGAGCTTGCCGGCGGATTGAGCAATGAGAAAAAAAGTAACCAAGAAAATGTCGCTCAGATTTTGAAAATCATAAAGATCTGGGAGAGCCTGGTCAGGGATCTGTTGCTCTTGGAACTGGAACATAATGATCTTATCAGCAACGAGATCGTGCGCGCCGACCTTTTAAGGATCAGGGATAAATGCAGGACGGGCCGATTATTGAAAATTTCCGCCAGCTTGCAGCAGGCCGAAAGATACCTTCTTGCAAATGTGAATCCGAAATTGGTTCTGGATCAGATTGTGGTTAATATGTAATATAATCCGAATCTACAAATTAGATTATTTTTTCTAATTTCAAACATATGCTCAAAAACAAAATTTCAATTTCCGTCTTGCTGATAGCATTATCCGTCGCTGTTTCCGGATGCGCCATAAAGGTCAATACCGGAGACGGCAATAGCGATAGCGATGGCGGAATGTTCGTGTCCGCGAATAAGGGCGATTCCTGGAGTCAGAAAGTCCTTATCCCGACAACATCGGGCGAACCGAAAAGTCTGGGCGGAGTTGACGTCAACGCTTTAAGATTTGATCCGAGCGACAACAAAGCTATTTATTTGGGCAGCAAGGATAACGGCCTGTTTTATACTTATGACGGAGGAAGCAATTGGAATATAGCCGAGAGCCTAGGACGTATCAATATTATTGACGTTGCCGTTGACCCTGCCGATAAATGCGTGATTTATGCCGCTTCAGGCAACAAGGTTTTCAAGTCAAAGGATTGCAGCCGTTCCTGGGCGCAGGTTTATTTTGACAATGACGTGAAAGTAACGGTAAATACCATAGCCATTGATCATTATGACAGCAATAATGTCTATATCGGCTTGTCCAGAGGAGAAGCGCTTAAAAGTTCGGACAAAGGTAATAGCTGGAATGTGCTGAAAAGATTCGATAACAAGGTTGAAGAGATTGTGATAAATCCGACAGACAGCAGGACTATGTTTGCCGGTATATCGGGCAAGGGCGTGTTCCGCACTAATGATTCCGGAAAATCATGGATTGATCTCAGCGATAATTTGAAGGATTTCAAGGACAGCAACAAATTCAGGGATTTTGCGGTATCGCCGAAAGAATCAAATCTGATCATATTGGCAAATGATTACGGCCTGATAAGGTCGTCGGATAACGGAGATACTTGGTCAAAAATAGAGTTGATTACTCCGGAGAAAGAAGCTATAATAAACGCTGTGGCTCTGAATCCCCAGAATGCCGATGAAGTCTACTATATAACCAATACGACATTTTACAGATCGCTTGACGGAGGAAAGAACTGGACGACCAAAAAATTGCTCACCAGCAGGGTCGGAAGCGATTTATCGGTTGACCCTAAGGACGGCAATCTGATTTATCTGGGGGTTAAAACGGTAAAAAGTAAATTTTGAATATGAAGAAAAAGAGGGGGTTTACATTGATTGAATTGCTTGTGATCATTTCAATTATCGGTTTTTTGGCGGTTCTGGCTATTGTCAGTCTGAAAACCACAAGGGCAAAAGCTCGCGACGCAAGAAGAATGGCCGACATAAAGCAGATACAGACGGCGCTGGAAACATATTATGATGATTTTAACGCATATCCTCCCGGGGGCGCTCCTGACGGAGGAGAGAATGATGCTTATGGAGGGTGGGATGGAAGCGAGCATGATGGAAATGGGAATAGTAAATATTTTATAGAAAGTCTGGAAGGATTGAATCCGTTGGGGAAGGTATATATGGCAAAAGTCCCGAGAGACCCTAAGGGCGGAGCATATGAATATGGGTATTACAGCTATAATACTAATCCCGGATCTTCATGCAGATACAAGCTGATGACGCGGACCGAAACGCAGTCAGGGAACCTGGCGCCCAGTTGTCCTGGGTGGAATCCAGGCGGCGAATATTATGAGGTTAGAAACTAATTTAAACATATGAATAAATACGTACAAGCGAAGCAAGGAGAGTTCCAGAAAGTTTTAGAATTTTTCAGGAAGGATATTTCTGTCCTGAGGACGGGAAGAGCGAATCCGTCTGTTTTGGACGGCATCTTAGTCGATGCCTACGGATCAAAAACGCCATTGAGCGGAGTCGGCAGCATAAATGTTTCCGATGCCCGCAGCATGGTGATTTCACCATGGGACAAGAGCGTTTTAAAAGATATTGAAAAGGCGATTGTAGAAGCTAATCTCGGCTTCGGCGTCGTGAATGAAGGCGATAAGATCCGTCTGACCCTGCCTTTGATGACAGAAGAAAACAGACGCGATCTGGTCAGGAAATTGAATGAAAAGATGGAGGGATCCCGTGTGAATCTGAGAAAAGTGAGGGATGAGATCAAAGATGACATAGAAAAAGCGGAAGGGGATAAGGAAATAAGCGAAGATGATAAATTCAGGTTCCTGAAGGAGTTGGACGAAGAAGTAAAGAGTAAGAACGATGAAGTCAAGAATATAAGAGATAAGAAAGAAGAAGATGTAATGACGATATAATATGTTAACAATAATCGTATTCATAATAATTTTGAGCTTGCTGGTGTTTGTCCATGAAGTCGGGCATTTTGTTGTAGCGAGAAAATTAGGGGTGAAGGCGGAGGAGTTCGGTCTGGGGTTCCCTCCGAGAGCTTTCGGTTTTTATAAGAACACGGAAGGGAAATGGAAATTTGTTTTTGGCGGCAAAGAAGCGGAAAATGCGGCTGATACTGTTTATTCGGTAAATTGGATACCGTTGGGAGGTTTCGTAAAAATCAAGGGTGAAAATGGCGACAACAGCGATCCGGACAGCTTTATAAATAAAAAGATCTGGCAGAGAGCGTCCATCCTTGCTGCCGGCGTTTCTATGAATATGATCCTTGCTGCCGCGCTCCTTTCGGCCGGTTTTATGATCGGATTGCCTCAGGCTTTAGATGGAGTCAATAAGAAGGCGGAAATAACAGATAAGAGGATCCAGGTGCTTGAAGTATTGCCTGAGTCGCCGGCGGCAAAGTCGGGATTAAAATTCGGCGACACGATCATAAGCGTGGATAATAATGAATTTACAAGCAATTCCGGATTGCAGAGTTTTGTGAATGGAAAAGTCGATCAGGAATTGGAATATAAGATAAAAAGAGGAGATGAAGAAAAAGTTTTTAAAGTTACGCCGGAGATCATGAAGGAAACCGGCAGGGGCGGGATAGGGATCGCTATCACTGAAACAGGAACGGTCAGATATCCTTGGTATATGGCGGTCTGGGAGGGCGTTAAGACATCCGTTATACTGACTTGGCTTATCCTTGCCGCTTTTTATGAGCTTTTAAAAAATCTGATCTTGGGCCATGGCGTTACCGCCGATATTGCCGGGCCGGTCGGCATCGCGACGATGACCGGACAGGCCGCGCGCATGGGATTGGTCTATGTGATCCAGTTTACAGCCCTGCTTTCCATCAATCTGGCCATAGTGAACTTCTTGCCGATTCCGGCCTTGGACGGAGGCAGGATATTGTTCCTGATCATAGAAAAAATCAAACATAGGCCGGTCAGGAGGGAATTGGAAGCCCTGCTTCATAATATCGGCTTTATATTATTAATGGCATTGGTTGCGCTTGTGACATTCAGGGATATAATGAAACTGGGGGATAAATTCAAGATGATTTTTGAAAAAATAATTAACTAATCCAAATATATGAATCTACAAATCAAGGCAAAAAATATCGAGCTGACAGAAGAGATAAAAGAATATGCGCAGAAGAAGATGGACGCGCTTGAAAAATATCTTGGCGATTTCCCGGTCATCAACGCCGACTTCGAAGTTGAAAAGACAACCAATCATCATCAGAAAGGAGAATTATACAGAGCAGAGCTGAATTTATCAGTCCCGCAGGAATTATTAAGAGTCGAAAAGACGGGCGTGGATATCCACGAAGCTATCGATTCGGTCAGGGATCATATGGAAATAGTGATAAATAAATACAGGGAAAAGAGAAAAGGATTATAAAAATAACAAGGCTGCTTATCGCGGCCTTTTCATATAGATTGACAGATCGGGGGTTTTGTCGTATTTTGTAATTCTTATCGGTCCTTTTAACAATTTACGGAGGGCAAAAATGGAAAGAAGAAGGTGGCCGAGGACTATTCTTCTGCTTTGTTTCTGCTTGATCGCGTTGGTGTATTTTTCTTTAAAGTTCTCAGAAAGGGAGAGGAGGGATCATGAATTTAACGCGGTGGAGATGGCGTATAAAAACGGCTTTAACGAGCTGGTAAAAAAAACACCGCAAAACAAGAAAGTATCCAAACAGTTGAAGCAGCTGCAGGAAGTCCGTGACAGTAAGCTGCGCTGGTATGACGAAAATGATTTTGAAAAGCAGAAAGAGGCCCTGAACAGAGGCGAGATAATCCTGGCGGTGATGGTTCCGCCTGAAATTGAGACATCGGAGCTTTTAAGTTATTCTCAGGGCATTATGTTCATCAAGCCTGAGCCTATAACTGAGGAGTGGGCCGGAATAGCTATGGCCGGCGTCCTTATCGTGGCTGCGGACGAGAGTGCTCCCGACGACCTGAAAGACGCCAATTTTTTTCTTTTGAGCAGGGCTGTGATAGACGAATTCGCCGATGACAGCCTTGATGGCGAGATCGAAAAAATAATTTCAAAGTTCGGCCTAGCCTCGGTTGAAGATGCGCTGTCTTTTAGCGTCAATGAGCAATTTTTGGGCGCCCTGGAGGAGTTGGATTCCGCAATAATGGAAAAACCAGCTTTAAGCCGGGGGGAACTGGAATTAAGATATGATTTTTATATTACGGCTCTCTGCTTCTATTTTGAAGAAAAAGAAGCAGGCAATCAGCTCGCGGCGTTTTTGGAGGCCAGGAGCAAGATAGATTCCTTCGTAGAACAGATGCGCAAGTCCTTGCGCAAACAAAACCGGATGTCTGCATGAATCCGGTTCTTTTATTTGCTTTTTTCAGCGGAAAAATATATACTGATTATGCAATTTTCAATTTCCAATTCCCAATTTTCAAGTTATATTGTTTCTGAGTTTCAGTTAAGATTAGCTTAAAAATAAAAAATTTGAGCATTGGATATTGTTTAGAAATTAAAAATTAAAAATTAGAAATTTTATCATAAATTATGTCATTTTTAAATTGGATTTTTGGCGATCCGAACCAAAAGGTAATCGAGTCAATCCAGCCGATAGTCGCGGAAATCAATAAGCTGGAAGAGAAAATTTCGAAGATGAATGATGAGGAATTAAGAGGGATGACTTTGGAATTGAAAAAGAGGATCGGCCTGCCTGCGCAGGCAGGCAGTCCGGAAAGCAAGGAGGAGTTGGATAAAAAATTAGATGAAATCTTGCCGGAAGCATTCGCGGTCGTAAGAGAGGCGGGCAAGAGGGTTTTGGGACAGAGGCATTACGATGTGCAGCTTGTTGGCGGCATCGTGCTTCATCGCGGCCAGATTGCGGAAATGAGAACCGGTGAAGGCAAGACTTTGGTCGCGACCCTGCCTTTGTATCTGAACGCTTTGGCCGGAAAAGGCGCGCATCTTGTTACGGTCAATGATTATCTGTCCCGCGTCGGCGCCGGCTGGATGGCGCGTGTTTATCATTTTCTCGGACTGACGGCCGGCGTTATCATCCATGATGCCGCCTTTGTTTATGATCCAGAATATACGGATGAATCGCAGTTTGATGAAAGGATGAAAAATTTCCGGCCATGCTCAAGACGCGACGCTTACGGGTGCGATGTTCTGTATGGCACTAACAATGAATTCGGTTTTGATTATTTGCGCGACAATATGGCTCCGAGTCTGGAGAAGCAGGTGCAGCGGGATCTGCATTACGCGATCGTCGATGAAGTCGATTCTATCCTGATCGATGAAGCAAGGACTCCATTGATCATCAGCGCGCCGGCCGAGGAGTCGACCGACAAATATTATAAATTCGCGCAGCTTGTCGAGCAGCTGAAAGAGAACGAAGATTATAATGTCGATGAAAAGATGCGCGCCGCGACTTTGACTGAAGCCGGCATCGCGAAGATGGAAAAACTGCTTGGCGTGGAAAATATTTATATCGCCAGCGGAATCCGCGAAGTGCATCATATCGAACAGGCTTTGAAGGCAAAAGTATTATTCAAGAATGACAGGGATTATGTCATCAAAGAAGGAGAAATAATCATTGTCGATGAATTTACCGGAAGATTGATGCCGGGCCGAAGGTATTCGGACGGACTGCATCAGGCGATCGAAGCGAAAGAAGGCGTTGATATCCAGCGCGAATCGCAGACTTTAGCGACCGTCACTTTCCAGAATTATTTCAGGATGTATGGAAAGCTTTCCGGTATGACCGGAACCGCCTTGACCGAAGCGGAGGAATTCGCAAAAATTTACAATCTGGAAACAGTTTCGATCCCGACCCATAGATCAATGGCGAGAATCGATATGAATGACCTTATCTACCGGACGGAAGAAGGCAAGTTTAAGGCTGTGGTCGAGGAAGCGAAGCGCAGAAGCAGATTAGGGCAGCCGGTTTTGGTCGGTACTATTTCAATTGAAAAAAACGAAGTATTGGGCGAAATGATGGAGCGCGCCGGCGTCAATCCGAAAATTTTGAATGCCAAGAACCATGCCAAAGAAGCGCAGATCATTGCGGAAGCGGGCAGGGTGGGCGTAGTTACGATTGCGACCAATATGGCGGGACGCGGAGTCGATATCATGCTTGGCGGCAGCGAACCCGCAAAAAATGATCCGCAATATGAAGAATGGAAAAAAGAACATGACAGAGTTTTAGAACTCGGCGGCTTGCATGTGATCGGCACGGAAAGACATGAATCAAGACGTATCGACAACCAGTTGAGAGGACGCGCCGGACGCCAGGGTGATCAAGGTTCGTCCCAGTTTTATGTTTCGACCGAGGATGATCTTATGCGCATATTCGGCGGCGACAGGATGAAGAATCTGATGAAAACCCTGAACGTTCCGGAAGATATGCCGATTGAGAATAAGATCATTTCAAAATCGATCGAGAGCGCGCAGAAGAAAGTCGAAGGCAACAATTTCGATATCAGAAAACATCTGGTTGAATATGATGATGTTTTGAATAAGCACCGCGAAGCGATCTATCGCCGCAGAAAAGAAATTTTAAAGATTGACAACGGCGGCAAAACACAGCTTTCTGGAATTGTTTTAGAAATGATTGAAAATGAAATCGAGCAGGTGGTAAGTTTCCATACGGCATCAAAAGAAATCAGGGAGTGGAATCTGGATGAAATCAAACAGGTCGTTTCAACGATTTTCCCGATAAATAATGACATTAAAAAGGATCTGGATCACTTGATCGCGGATGGCGATAAATTGGATAAGGCAAAAGCAAGGACGGAAGTAATTGAATATCTGACAAAAAAAGCCGGTGAGAAATATGAGGCGATGGTCAAGGAAATTTCCCAAGCGGGAATCAATTGGTCCGAAGTCGAGAAATCAGTATTGCTCCGTTCATTCGATACGCTTTGGATCGAGCATTTAGAAGCGATCTCTTCTTTAAGGCAGGGAATCGGTTTGCGCGGATACGGACAGCGCGATCCGTTGATCGAATATAAAAAAGAAGCCTATCGCTTATTTAATGATTTGAATAGTTTGATCCAGAAAGAAGTCGTTTACAGCATCTTCAAGGTTGGCGAATTGCACGAGTTAACAATTTTAAAAACAGAAGCAGGCAGGAAAGAACAGCTCTTAGCTCCGGATCTTTTAAGCAGGGCGAAAGAATTTAGCGCGCCTGCAAAAGAGATGGGCGGCAACGCGACAACTTTTGCGGACGTGAAAAAGAAAGAGAAGAATGAAGAAGGCGAGAAGATCGGCCGCAATGACGCATGCCCTTGCGGAAGCGGGAAGAAGTATAAGAAATGCCATGGGAAATAGTATGAAAAAAGAAATTTTCGAAAAAGAAATTGCAATGTGCCGTGATTTGTTCCGGAAAAATGGCGGTAAGTGCAATTGGGGTGAGTGTGAAAAATGCGGGGTAATTCCATTATTATATAAGTTGGGAAAGGGTAAATTGTATGAGGATAAGAGTGATGTAGAGAAAATAAAAAAGGATATATTGCAATAAGTAAATATGGACAACATAATCATCACAAATCAAGAAAAATTAGATGCAGTAAAAGCGAGGATTATCGCGGATGGGCCGGAAAAGCTCCATGTAGTTTCGGATTTTGATAAGACTCTGACTTCTTGTTTCGTCAATGGAGCGAAAATCGCTTCCCTGATTTCAATCTTGCGCGATGAAAATTATCTGACTCCTGATTATCCGGAAAAAGCTAAGGCGCTTTTTGAAAAATATCATCCGATCGAAATTGATCCCTCCGTGTCTTTAGAAAAAAAGAAAAGATGGATGCATGAATGGTGGAATGCGCATTTTGAACTGCTTATAAAATCAAAATTGAATAAGAAAGATTTAGAGAAAATTATTAACTCTGAAAATATTTCTTTACGTCCCGGTGTTTTGGAATTATTGGACTCTTTAAAGGCTAATAATATTCCGTTAATTATTATTTCTGCGGCCGGGCTCGGAACAGAATCTATTTCTTTGTATTTGAATAAATTCAACAGATTGCATAATAATATCCATATCGATTCCAATGCGTTTATTTGGAATGATTCCGGCCATGCAACCAGTATTGAAGAGCCGATTGTCCATGTTTTCAATAAGGATTATTCATCTGTTAAGGCCCATTCTTTTTACGAGCAGGTAAAAGACAGGAAGAATGTCTTGTTATTAGGTGATAGCGAAGGAGATGCGAGCATGATTGACGGTTTTGATTGTGAAAATGTTATCAAGATCGGATTTTTGAATGAGATTTCAGAAAATGGAGATTCATTAGAGTTATTCAAGAAAAATTTTGATGTCATTATTTTGAATGATGGACCGATGGATTTTGTTAATGATTTATTGAAAGAAGTGGTAAAATAAATTTGTATTGTCATTGCGAGGAGCGGAGCGACGCGGCAATCTCTGGTTTATCGGAATGAAGATTATTTTAAGTATGAGTATGTAGAAATAGCAAGCTTAAATATTTTGCATAAAAACATTCTTTCGCGCGACTAACCTGAGATTGCTTCGCTGCACTCCGTTACGCTCACAATGACATTATGAAACAAAAAAGAAAAATTTCAATATTTTTGCCAATTAAATATAATGAAGATGAATTAATGGTTTATCTTCAAAAACGTTCGGCAGATATGGAGAAGCTTCCAAATTATTTTGGTTTTTGGGGCGGCGGAGCGGAAGGAGATGAAACTGCCGAAGAAGCTTTAATTAGGGAGATTAAGGAAGAAATGAGTTTTGATATTAATATTAATCAGGTTGAACTTTTTAATATTTACGAATTTATTAGAAGTACAAAATCAATTTTTGTATTTAAACCAGAAGACGGCTGGGAAAATAAAATTGTAATCGGCGAAGGAGATTACGGTAGATGGTTGACGGCATCGGAGGCTTTAAGATTGGATAGTATGATTTTGGAAGACAAAGTTGTTATTAATGACTTAGAAAGAATTTTACTTAAAAAGCCGATCAGGTAATTGCCATGCAACTACAAGATTTTCAAAATTTAATCTGGGGTATATCGGGAAAAGAGGACGGAAAAATGAAATTGGATACGGAAATTGCTTTTGAGAATAGGAAAAATTTTTTTAATAAAATCGGAATTGATTTTGAGGATACGGTTTCTGCTGGGTTGGTGCATGGAAATAGAATTGAAACAGTTGATGAAGATAGTGAGAGGATAATAAAAGAAGTTGACGGATTGATTACGAATAATAAAAATTTATTTTTGACTATTGCCATTATTTTTTGTCTTGCCGGAGGAACGGCCTGGGCGGCTATAATCGATCTTTTTGGTTTAGATAAGTAAGTTTTTGCAATCAGCCACGCATTGTCTATATGCGTGGCATTTTTTATAAATAAAAAGCGGCGAGCTTATCGGCTCGCCGCGTTTCTTCTTAATTCAGCTCGCTTGACGTGTATGGCCTGCACCGACCTTCCGATCTGTTTCCCCAGTATTGAATCAGGAAGGTTTTTTTCCGATGTGATGAGAAGGATTTCCAGCTCAGTCCATCTTTTATTCGAGTTTTTTCGATTGTCGGGATGCTCTCTGTGTTTTTTATAATATCTTTGTTTGTCTTCTTGTCTTTTTTTCGGACTGCGATATTTATTCCTGCCCATTCGCATTACCTCCCGAAAAGCAGGTTTCCGCCTCCGCCCTAAGGGTGAATGTTCCGATCTGGCCGCACTCAGGGCAAATCTCGCCGGCGTCGGTTGGTTTGATGATGTGGCCGCATTTGCTGCAATGTTTATCCGTTCCTGTCATCGCTCTCCTCCTTTAATGAACAAAAGGGGATTGATTCCCCCAGTTTTTTATAATTTTATTTAATCAATAAAAACACCGCCTGTCAAACTGGCATGATAATAAATTGATGTTATAATGGGTTTATATGAAAATAATCTTAGGTTCACAATCAAAATGGCGGAAGGGGATTTTGGAGGGCATGGGGTATAAATTTGATGTCATGTCGCCGGATATAGATGAGAAAGCGATCAGGGATGATGATCCGAATGAATTGACTTTGAAATTGGCACGCGCCAAGGCAGAAGCGCTTTTGCCAAGGATCAAGGACGAAGTGATTTTGATTACTTCGGATCAGGTCGTTGTCTGCAATGGTGAAGTCCGGGAAAAGCCGGAGAGCGAAGAGCAGGCGAGGGAGTATTTAAAAAGTTATGCCAAGTATCCGATTGAAACAGTGACTGCAGTTTTTGCAATAAACACAAAAACAGGGAAAAGAGCCGAGGGTGTCGATGTTGTTAGCCTTCATTTTGCGCCGATTCCGGAGGATGTTATCGAGAAATTGATCAGCAGCGGCGATATTTTTACCTGCGCAGGCGGCTTTTCTTTGGAAATAGCTGTTTTGGAAAATTTATTGGGACAAATCGATGGCGAGCGGGAAAGCGTGATCGGCATGCCAAAGACATTGACCGAGAGATTGATCAAGGAAGTTTCATAAGTTTATTGACTTTTTTCCCGAAAAGAATAAACTGGATTAAAGCGAACCTTAAGGAGGTTAAAGATGAATACCGGACATTTGCTTTCAAAAGAGGCTTTATTTCTTATGGGCTGGTTGAAGGGGCTCGGTATGCAGATGGCCACAAAGGCCATTTATTTTATGGCGGAGGCGCACAAGGGACAAAAAAGAGATGATGGCAGGGATTATGCCGAACACCCGACAAGAATAGCCAGGATGCTTTTAAGCCTTGGTATCCGTGATGAAGCGACTATAGTAGCCGCTCTGCACCATGATACCGTTGAAGATGGCCGTACGACATTGCAGACAATCAGAGAGAAATTCGGAGATGATGTTGCTCTTCTTGTAGATTTGCTGACAAAAAATAAGAATATGTCAGCAGAGGAGTATCAGAGAAATCTCCGCCGCGATAAGAGGGCGGTTTTGATCAAGGCGGCGGACAGGCTTTGCAATGTTGAAGATATGGTAGATGTCTTTACTTCGGAGAGGCTGATAAAATACATAAAAGAAACCGAGGAGGTTATAATTCCCATGATGAAATGGGCAAGGAGGGAGTTTCCGGAATATGCCAATATCCTGATCATTCTCCGTGACAGCATAAAAGCGATTCTGCGGGTAGCAAAAAAACTTGCGCAGGTTGAAAATATGAAAGCAGGCGCAGGAGTTTGAATCCGTATCATGGCCCGAAGAGATTCGGGCTTTTTTTATTTTTTATGTTTTTGGCTATTTTTTGCTTATCACAAAATTTTCTCATCTTTTTGTCAATATTGCATATAAATACATAATAGTTTAAAATATCTAATATATTAATTAAATACCTGTAGGGTTCTATTTTTTATGTCTGACAACATCATTAAAAAACTGTTACAGCCGAGCGCAAAAGGCAAGGTTTGGAGGGCTTTTATCTTGATCATCTTACTTACTTTCATTGCCGGTTCGATTGTCGGCGGTTCTTATTACAACAAGGGCGTTGACAGTCTGGCGGTAAAGACTGACAACAAAATCAGATTGCCGCATATTAAGGAATATGATTTCAGATTAGGTTTAGATCTTTTGGGCGGAAGCAGATTGGTATACAAAGCTGATGTGTCTGCCGTGCCTAATAGCGACAGGACAAACGCTTTAGAGGGTGTGCGCGATGTGATCGAGCGCCGCGTCAATGTATTCGGCGTCAGCGAACCGATAGTCCAGACAAATAGATCGGGAGACGATTACAGGATCATTGTTGAATTAGCCGGGATCAAAGATGTTAATGAAGCGATCAAGATGATCGGTGAAACTCCGCTTTTGGAATTCAAAGAACAGAATACGGAAAAAAGAGAATTGACTCCTGAAGAAAAGAAGGAAATGGATGATTATAATAAAAAGGCTGAAGAGAGAGCGGCTACCGTTTTGGGCAAAGTCATATCAGGCGGAGATTTTTCCGCTTTGGCCAAGGAATTTTCAGAAGATGCGGCAACCAAGGATAACGGCGGAGATTTAGGCTGGATAACGGAAAAAGATAATTCGGAAATCGTAAAGATCGCCCAAAAATTGAAAAAGGGAGAAGCATCCAAGGAACTGAGCAAAGTTTCAACTGGATTTGAAATCGTAAAATTTGAAGATAAGAGGGTTAAAACGGATCCATTTAATGATAAGAGCCAAGAAAAAGAAGTCAAAGCTTCGCATCTCCTGATTTGCTATAAAGATATCGAGGGATGCGAAAGCGGTCTGACAAAAGAAGAAGCTTACGCGAAGATAAAGAAATTGAAAGAGCAGGCAACGGCTAAAAATTTCAAAGAATTGGTCAAGGCGAATACGACTGAGCCGGGCGGAAAAGAAAGAAGCGGCGATCTGGGCTGGTTCGGAAAAGGCATGATGGTCAAACCGTTCGAAGATACCGCGTTTTCCATGCAGAAAGGAACAATTTCTTATGTCGTTGAAACGCAATTCGGTTACCATCTGATTTATAAGGAAGATGAGAAGTTGATCGAAGAATACAAAGTCAGGCATATCGCGGTCAAGACGAAAACCGCGGAAGATATCATCGGGATCCAGACAGACTGGAAGAATACTGAGCTGACCGGAAAGAATTTAAAGAAAGCGACTGTGCAATTCAATCCTCAGGATAACACTCCGGAAGTTTCTTTGGAGTTTGACGATGAAGGAGCGAAGATGTTCGAGGAAGTTACAGCCCGCAATATCGGCAATCCTGTCGCCATTTTCTTGGATAATTATCCGATCAGCACTCCGAATGTGAATGAAAAGATTACCGGCGGAAAAGCGGTTATCTCGGGAAACTTTGACTTGAAGGAAGCAAAATTGTTGGCTCAAAGGCTGAACGCCGGCGCCCTGCCCGTCCCTATCTCTTTGGTCAACCAGCAGATAGTGGGAGCGACATTGGGACATGATTCTCTGCTCGCAAGCCTTAAGGCTGGCATCGTCGGTTTTATCCTGGTCGCCTTGTTCATGATCTTATTCTACAGATTGCCTGGGTTGATAGCTGTGTTCTCACTGGGAATTTATGGAGTTTTAGTGTTGGCGGTATTCAAGATTTTCTCAGTAACCTTGACTTTAGCCGGACTTGCCGGATTCATCCTGACCATCGGTATGGCCGTGGACGCAAATATTCTTATTTTTGCCAGGCTTAAAGAAGAGTTGCGCAAAGGCAAGCCGTTTGGCATGGCCCTAGAAGACGGCTTCCAGAGAGCTTGGCCATCGATCAGGGACAGTAATTCTTTCACGATCATCACCTCTATTATCCTGATCATGTTTACGACCAGCGTTGTCAAGGGATTTGCCGTTACCCTCATCATCGGCGTCATCATCTCGATGTTCTCGGCAATCGTCATTACGCGCAATTTCCTGAATTTGATTCCGATGGATTGGTTGGAAAGCAAAGGCTGGCTGATCGGCATGAGAAAAAAATCTTCAGAATTAGCTAAGTAAATTTACATCTATGAATTATAAAATTATACAAAAGAAAGGTATTTGGCTCGCTATTTCAATCGTATTATTTATTGCGGCAGTAGCGGCTTTGGCGATGTGGGGATTGAAATTAGGCATCGATTATACTGGCGGAAGCATGCTTGAGGCCAGGTTTGAACAAAGACCGGATATGGCGACCATAGATAACAAGCTGGGAGATTTGAATTTGGGAAGCTTGGTGGCGCAGCCGGCAGGAGATAATGAGCTCACCTTGAGATTCCAGGATTCAACAGAAGAAAAACACCAGGCGGTCACATCAAGATTGAAAGAATTGGATAAGAATGTGGAAGAGATAAGCTTTGAATTCGTCGGTCCGTCGATCGGAGCCGAATTGAAGAAAAAGTCTATCAACGCTATTTTCTGGGTTTTATTGGCCGTAGTCATTTATATCAGCATCGCTTTCAAGAAAGTTTCCCGTCCGGTAGCGTCCTGGAAATACGGCGTTTCCGCTTTAGTGGCCATGTTTCATGATGTCGTCATCACTTTAGGCGTGTTCGCCGTTTTGGGAAAATTTTACGGCACTGAAATCAATACATCATTCGTTGCGGCGATCCTGACAGTATTGGGTTATTCGATCCATGATACGATCGTGGTATTCGACCGCACAAGAGAAAATCTGCCGAAGAGCAATGAAGATTTTGAGGGAACAGTCAATGCCAGCGTCAATCAGACTTTAGGACGTTCTATTAACACTTCTTTGACTTCGCTTCTAGCGCTTCTGGCCGTGGTGTTATTCGGCGGAGAATCAATAAGACCTTTTGCCTTGGCTCTGACTATCGGTATCTTCATCGGCACATATTCATCAATTTTCGTAGCGTCTCCTTTGCTTGTCGTGTGGGAAAAATTAGGCAGAAAAGTTTAACGGATTTGTTTAGTTTTTCTAAAAAAAGAGGCGGGCCATTATGGCTCCGCCTTTTTGCTTTCCTCGGGATGGAACATTAAGATTGTTTCCCCCATCCCTTTGCACATATTGCTGAACGACTTTATTTCTTCCTTTCCGTCATTCAGGCTGTTGCAGATGATCATCATCAGGTCCATCAGTGAAGAATACTGTGGGTGCTGCGTGTATTTTCCCAGGAAGACCGAAGCAGCTTTTTCAAAGAGATAGCGCGGAGATGCTACTTTATCGTAGTTAGCTTCTCCAGCCAAGAGAAGCAGGCCACCGGCTGCTTTTTCGGCTGTTGTTCCCTCAAGTTTCTTTAATATTTCTTTTATTTGCAGCTCTGTTCCACTCAGTCTGTTATTGTGCATCATCGTACCTCCGTATTCATTATTTTTTGAACTGACATTTTAATATACCAAATAATCCCGTTTATGTCAAACCGTAAATATGATTTATGTCATATATTAGCCTAAAATATAAAAAATATTTCTTTTGACAGTTGATTTTATATAGGGTAAAATCTATTTATATGCGACAATCAAAACTTTTTACTAAAACAATAAAAGAATTGCCAAAAGATGAGGTGAGTTATAACGCTCAAGCCTTGATCAGGGCCGGATTCATAGACAAGCTGATGGCAGGGGTCTATACGATCATGCCGTTGGGATTACGGGTAATCAATAAAATTGAAAATATCGTAAGGGAGGAAATCAATGCTATCGACGGCCAGGAAATTTTCATGCCGTCACTCCAGCCAAAAGAAAATTGGACTAAGACCGGAAGATGGGAGCATATGGATGATTTATATAAAGTTAAGGATGCGAGTGAAAGAGAGTTTGCGCTCGGTCCAACCCATGAAGAAATTGTCGTGCCTTTGGTTAAAAAGTTTGCCCAATCTTATAAAGACTTTCCGTTCGCGGCTTACCAGTTCCAGAATAAATTTCGCATGGAATTGCGCGCCAAGTCTGGCATTTTGCGCGGACGCGAATTTATAATGAAAGATCTTTATTCTTTTCACCTAGCAGAGGAAAATTTGGACGCTTATTATGAAAAAGCGAAACAGGCTTATTTCAGGATATTTGAAAGGGCAGGGCTCAAGAAAAAAACTTTTTTGACTTTCGCTTCTGGAGGCTCTTTTTCTAAATATTCACATGAATTCCAGACCGTAACTTTAGCCGGTGAGGATATTATTTATATCTGCGATAAATGCGATTTGGCCGTTAATAAGGAGATAAAAGATGAAACCGAAAAATGCCCCGGCTGCGGCGGCGCTGATTTCCGTGAAGAAAAATCGATCGAGGTCGGCAATATTTTCAAATTGATGAATAAGTTCACCAAACCTTTTGATTTCAGCGTGAATGATGAAAAGGGAGAAAAGAGGGAAGTGATCATGGGTTGCTATGGCATCGGATTGGGAAGATTGATGGGTACGGTTGTAGAAGTGCATCATGATGACAAGGGCATGGTTTGGCCGGAAGAGATCGCGCCATTCCGCGTGCATTTAGTCGAGGTGAAGAGCAAGGATGAAAAGGTGAAAAAAGAAGCAGAAGCGATTTATGACCAGTTAATAGAAAATGGCATCGAAGTGCTTTATGACGACCGTGAAATCGGCGCGGGTCAGAAATTTGCAGATGCTGATCTTATTGGTTGCCCGTTCAGGGTTGTGGTGAGTGAAAAAACGTTAGCGGAAAATAGCGTTGAAATAAAAAAGAGAAATGAGGATAAAGCGGAATTGGTAAAAGTAAAAGATGTAATTAAAAACCTGAAGTAAGATTTATTGTCATTGTGAGG
Organism: uncultured Gammaproteobacteria bacterium; assembly: GCA_964360445.1. Classification (GTDB taxonomy): domain Bacteria; phylum Patescibacteriota; class Patescibacteriia; order Patescibacteriales; family JAKAJF01; genus CAYHWE01. The sequence goes on from CAYHWE010000002.1 coordinate 47,407, forward strand.
AGCGAAGCTCCTATTGTCATTCCCGACTACGATCGGGAATCCAGGGGTAATCAGTAATAAGGTAATTTTTTACGAAGATTCTAGAAATAGATTCCTTGAAATTTGTATGAATATTCGCCTTCCCACTGACCAACCCTGGATCCCCGCTTTCGCGAGGATGACAGATTAAGTTGTCCGCGATAAAAATTATATGGCAACAATTGATGACTTTCAAAAATTAGACATAAGGGTCGGGCGGATTATTGAAATTGAAGATTTTCCGGAAGCCAGAAAGCCGTCCTATAAATTACAAATTGATTTAGGACCAGAAATCGGCATTAAAAAATCATGCGCACAATTGCCAAAAAATTATTCCAAGGAGGATTTGAAGAATAAAGTGGTTTTGTGTGTTGTAAATTTTCCGCCGAGACAAATCGGCCCAGCCGTTTCAGAAGTTTTGACCTTAGGTGTGCCAGATGGAAGAGGGGAATGTTTTTTAATAACACCTGACCGTGAAGTGCCATTGGGAGGAAGATTGTATTAATTTTTGATTTTTGAATTGTAATTTTGACTTTTGATTTTTGCATTTTGAATTAATTTAATGTTCAATAAATTTTTAGGAAAATTCAGCAAGGACTTAGGCATTGATTTGGGTACGACGAGCACCTTGGTTTATGTCCAAGATAAAGGCATTATCATAAATGAGCCTTCGGTTGTTGCCGTCAATATGCGCACCGATGAGATTTTGGCTGTCGGCGAGGAGGCTAAAAAGATGGTGGGAAAAACTCCCGGACATATCCACGCTGTCAGACCTTTGGTTGACGGGGTTATTTCCGATTTTGAAGTAACGGAAAAAATGCTTAAATATTTCATCGATAAAGTCCATAATGAAAGTTTTACTTTGATCCCGAGGCCGCGTGTTGTCATCGGCATCCCTTTGGATATCACTGAAGTGGAAAAAAAGGCGGTAGAAGATGCGGCCAAATCAGCCGGCGCCCGCCAGATATATCTGATCGAGGAATCGATGGCGGCGGCAATCGGCGCGAGGCTGCCGGTAACCGAAGCGACTGCTAACATGGTTGTTGATATCGGCGGCGGTACGACTGAGATCGCGGTCATTTCTTTGGGCGGAACCGTAACCTGGAAAACATTGCGCATCGCCGGGAATGAATTGAATAACAATGTGATGCAATATGTCCGCGAAGAATTCAATATGCTGATCGGCGAACAGCTTGCCGAAAGCGTTAAGATAAAGATCGGGTCAGCGTCTCCGCTGAAAGAACCGATGGAAATGCAGATCAGGGGAAGGGATCTTATCAACGGCTTGCCGAAAGCTATCGTCATCAATGATAGCCAGGTAAGAGAAGCGATTTCAAAAACGATCAATATCATCATAGAGAATATTAAGATAACATTGGAAACCACTCCGCCGGAATTGGTGGCGGATATTTATGAACACGGAATTGTCCTTACCGGGGGCGGGGCGCTTCTCCGCAATTTAGACAAAGAAATCGCCCAGGCCACGAAAATCCCGGTCAGGGTCGCGGACGATCCTCTGACCTGCGTCGTGCGCGGAACCGGAATTCTACTTTCCGACCATGAATTGCTGCATAAGGTCTTATCTCCCGGAACAGAGGAGTTATAGAGATTAATGATTAGGAAAAATCAATCCGAATACAATCGTCCATTAACTCATTACTGATCACTAGCGACAGCTTGTATCGTATCCATTTGTTATCAGTTTGTATTTATCGTGATCATGATATTAAAGATATGCCGAAAGTAAATCATATAAAATTATTATTTTTCGTGGCAGCGGTAGTGCTGCTTATTTTTTTGCATTATCTGAAAGTTTTGGCTCCGGTTGAGAATTTTTTCGTAAGAATGACCAGTCCGATCTTTTCCGGATTCTATCTGGCCAGCTCATATCTGCGCAATGCCTATGACGAGCAGGCCGGCAGGACTAATCTGGCCGATGAGAATAAAAGATTGGAAGAGCAGGTCAACGGCCTGACGGATGAGAATGTGAAACTGAAAATACTGGAAGAGGAAAATAAGATATTGCGCGACCAGCTGGGATTTTTTTCCGGCTATGAAAAAAAATATCTGATAAGCGATGTCGTGTCGAGAAGCGGATTCGATTCCTCAAGGCCGAATCAGACCCTTATTATCGGCAAGGGCGAGCGGGACGGATTAAGGCCGGGACTGGCGGTATTGGGCGGCCGGGGGATCGTAATCGGAAAAATAGTTTCAACCAAGGATCATCTGTCGGAAATATGCCTGACCGTCAATCCGGAATGCAAGCTGGCGGCTGCCATCCAGAATGAAGATAAGACGAGCGGAATCGCCCAGGGGGATCTCGGGCTGACGATCAAGATGAGCTTTATCCCGCAGACAAAAAAGATAGAAGAAGGGGATACGGTCATAACTTCCGGCCTGGAGCAGGATATCCCCAAGGGGCTGGTAATCGGCTCGGTATCACAGGTTCACAAAGAAAATAATGAATTATGGCAGAATGCGATCATTGAGCCATTGATTGATTTCAATGACATGACGATCGTGTCTGTCCTGCTTCCAAACTGATGTACGGCAAAATAATCTTAAATATTTTTTTCTCCATTTTTTTGGTAGCTATGCAGCTCTCTTTCGTCAGCGGCCTGCCGTCTGTTTTTAGTAATGTGAATCTCGTCCTTGTTTCGTTGATTTTCATACTGGCCGTGGGAGATCTTAAATTTTCCATCTGGTGGGTCGCCGGCACCGGACTTTTGATGGATGTTTTTTCCTTTCTGCCGTTCGGCACTTATTTATTGAGTCTGGCCGCGATCGCGTTATTGATCGATTTGTTCCTGAAAAGGCTTTTCACTAACCGCTCTCTTTATACTTTTTTAGCCTTAACCGCTATTGCTACAGTCAGTTGCAGCCTGTTCGTAAAATCGGCGAGCTATCTTATGCATTTTTTCAGCAGAGACGGATACCTCCTGATCCTGAGCAGGAAATTTTTTATGAATGAGCTGGATCAGCTTGTTTTGAATCTGATATTGGTGGCTGTAATATTTTATTTTTTCAATATTTTAAGCATAAAATTAAAGCCGGTGTTTTTGATGAAAGGGGGACGGCTCCATAAATAATCAAATGCGCTTCGGATTCAGGAAAAAAGAAAAAAGCTCTGTTGAAAATGATCCTTTTTCCATAAGAGAAGGCAGATTCGGGATGTTGGACAATTTTTCTTACCGCCTGAATTGGACTGAAGATACTTTCATTTCGGACAGCAGGGGCAGGGAGACGTTGGGCAGAACTTTTGATCTCAAGAGGCTTTACCCGATAGGCGCGTTTCTGGTCATTTTTATCTTGATTTTATTGAGCAGGGCGGCATGGCTCCAGATTTACAAGGGCGATTATTATTACTCCATGGCGGAGGGAAACCGTATCCGGTTTGAGCGCCTGGAAGCGAAAAGAGGGATTATTTATGATAGGACCGGAAAACCGATTGTCCGCAATGTCGCTAATTTTTTATTGTATTTTACGCCCTCCGACCTTCCGGTTGACAAAGATGAATTGGATAAGATCCTAAGCCGCATCGCGGAAATCCTTGGAAATGATCCGGATGAAATGAAGGACAAGATCGCAAGGATAGGCAGGAAATCCCTGGAGGCGTATAGGCCGCTGTTCATCGCTGATAACATAGAGTATGAAAAAGCGATGCAGCTTTATCTGGAATCTTCCGGCTGGAGCGGAGTCGTGCTGTCAAGCAAGACAAGGAGAGAATATGATCCGTTCGGCAGCCTGTCTCTGTCGCATATTTTAGGGTATACGGGAAAAATCAATGAAAAAGAGCTTGATAAATTCGGCAGCGAATATCTGCCGATCGATTATCTAGGGAAAATAGGCGTAGAAAGTTTTTGGGAATCGGAATTGAAAGGCGTGCACGGTAAAAAACAGATTGAAGTCGACGCGTTAGGCAAAGAGAAAAAAATAATCAGCCAGACGAAAGAAGAAGACGGGCATAACCTGGTCCTGACTGTAGATGTTTTGGCGCAGAAAAAATTAGAGGAAATAATGATCAGGACATTGGAAAGGATGAAGCTGTCCAGGGGCGTTGCCATAGTCATGGATCCGAACAACGGTGAAGTCATCGCTTCCGTCAGTTTGCCCGCTTATGATAATAATGTTTTTGCCAAGGGGATCAGCGCGAAAGATTATGGCGATCTGATCAACAACCCTGATAATCCTCTGTTCAATCGGGCTGTGAGCGGCGAGTATCCTTCCGGATCAACGATAAAACCGGTTATGGCGGCGGCGGCCTTGGAGGAAGGAGTGATAACGGAAAAAACCAGTTTTTTAAGTTCGGGCGGGCTTAGGATCGGCGAGTGGTTTTTCCCGGACTGGAAAGCGGGCGGGCATGGCGTGACAAACGTAAGAAAGGCTATCGCCGAATCGGTAAATACTTTTTTCTATTATATCGGAGGAGGTTTCCAGGATTTCATAGGTTTAGGAATAGAACGTATCGTGAAATATGAAAAGATGTTCGGTTTGGGATCGCAGACCGGAGTCGATCTGCCGGGCGAGGCGAGCGGTTTCTTGCCGAGCAAGGAATGGAAGGAAAAGACTAAGAATGAAAAATGGTATATTGGCGATACTTATCATGTAGCGATCGGCCAGGGAGATCTTACCGCGACCCCATTGCAGATAGCTATGTTCACCGGCTTTTTTGCCAATAACGGAAAAATTTACCGGCCGCATTTTGTCAGGGAAATTTTAGACAGCAAGGATAATCCGGCAAAAGAGATCAAAGAAGATCCGATCAGGGAGAATTTTATCAGCGATTATAATATAAAAGTCGTAAGAGAGGGGATGCGCCAGACAGTTACGGCCGGAAGCGCGAGAAGCCTGAGCCTTTTGCCTGTAGAAGCCGCCGGAAAGACAGGAACGGCTCAGTGGTCCTCGAAGAAAGACCCTCATGCCTGGTTCACGGGTTTCGCGCCATATGATTATCCGCAGATCGTTTTTACCATCCTGATCGAAGAGGGCAGGGAAGGCAGTACTGTTGCCGTGCCTATTGCCAAGGAATTCCTGGAGTGGTATTTTGGAGAAAGGCAAAAATGGCAATAACGCACTTTTATAACAATGGAGGCATATATGGATTGGCATCTGTCGTACGTGATGTATGTAAAGAATTTCATTTCCAGTCCGGAATTCCAGGAACGGCAGCCGTGGGTCAGATGGCTTATGCAAAAGCTTTCTATAATCCATCCGCATATCTGGACAGGGAGTAGATTTTTCGGCAGCGTGGCTGTGATTGCGCTGGCAAGCAGGCCGGCCTTGAGCTTGATCGTCTTTCTTTTTTTTGCCCTTACCGATTGGGTGGATGGCAAGGTGGCGAGGATCAGGAATGAGCAGGGAGGAACAGGAGCCTTGCTTGACGGGATCGCTGATAAAGTTTTCATAATCCCGATAATCGCTTTTTGGGGGATCCGGTTTTCCCATATCGCGCCGATAGCTATTCTCGCCGCGATAGAATTCGGAGGGTATCCTCTGATCTGGAGCCTATATAAGAAGGGTTATATAAAAAAAGAAAGAAGAGGAGTGTATGAACACATAATGGCGGGAAAGTATAAATTTTCTCTCCAGGTCGCGCTTGTATCAGCCTTGTGGCTTGCTCAGAATCTGGGGGATGGGGGATTGCCATGGATAATAAGCATCAATATTATCCTTGGGGTTGTAATCTCCCTGGCAGCTCTTTCGGTAGCCGGGAAAATCAACCCGAAATGGGCGATATGATAAAAACAATATAGAAACAGGGCGGACTCTTGCGGTTCGCCCTTTCATTTTTAGCACTCTTGACACTAGAGTGCTAATTGAGATACAATGAGGCTATATTATGGAAAAAAGAAAAGAGTTGATACTTAAGACAATCATCAAAGAGCATATAAAAACAGGGGCGCCGGTAGGGTCCGGAATTTTGGTTGATAAATATAAGCTGGACATCTCGCCAGCCACGGTCCGCAATGAAATGGCCGACCTGGAAGAAGGGGGTTATATAAAACAGCCGTATACTTCCGCTGGCAGGATTCCGACTGAAAAGGCTTATAGATTATATATCGGGGACCTGAAAGAAAAGAAATTGAATCGGGAAGAGGAAGAACTTTTGACGGCGATACTCATAGAAAAAAATGAATATAATTTCAAGCAGATTGCGAAATTGATTTCTAAGATTTCTGATAACGCGGTTTTCTGGGCTTTTGACAGAAGCAGCCTATACTACACCGGAATTTCCAGCCTGCTTTCCCAGCCGGAATTCGTCCAGAATGACCTGATTTACGATATTTCCGCGATCATAGACAAGATGGATGAGATCATAGATAAGAGTTTCAACGGATTCGAATTCGGGACGCAGATCCTTTTGGGATCGAATAATCCGTTTTCAAAACATTGCAGCGCTATCCTGACTAAATACAAATTGGGAGACAAGATCGGCCTGTTCGGCATTTTAGGGCCGATCAGGATGAATTATGAAAAAAATCTGACGCTAATAAAATTTATAAGCGATAAGCTAACAGAGAAATAAATATGACTTTAGAAAAACAGGAACAAAAAAAAGAAACATATCCAAGAGCGATCGTCGGCGCGTTCATTTTTAATGACAAAAATGAATTATTCCTCATGTCCAGCTCTAAGTGGAGCAATAAATTCGTCTGTCCGGGCGGAGGGGTGGAGTTCGGCGAGAAATTGGAAATCGCCCTGGAGAGGGAAGTGAAAGAAGAGACGAATATGGACATAGAGAATGTCGAATTTTTGGGTTTTATCGATGCTTATGATACGGGGAAATCCTATATCAAAGAAGGAAGCCATCTTTTATTTTTCAATTTTAAGGCGCGCGTCAAGGGCGAGCCGGAAATAATCCTGGACGAAGAAGCCGTCGGCCATAAATGGCTGAAAGCTGAAGACTGGCTGAAAGAAGATTTGGGAGAGTATGTGAAAAATGCGATCGAGAAATATCTGTTGGGAGAAAAAGAAGATTTTGAATATTTATACAAGCGCGCTTTGGCGGATTATCAGAATTTATCGAAACAGACCGCGCGCGAAAAGCAGGAATTCGCGAAATATGCGAACGAACAATTAATTTTGGAATTTATTCCGGTTTACGACAATTTAAAAACATCGTTGAAGCACGCGGATGAGAAGGCGAACGGATGGCTGGAGGGAGTGAAATATGTGACCAAACAATTCGGCGATGTCTTTAAGAATTTTGGAGTAGAAGAGATAAAAACAGAAGGCGAAAAGTTCGATCATAATACGATGGAATCGGTCGACACGGAAAAGACGGATGACAATGATAAGGACGGGATGGTGGCGAAGGAAGTATCGGCCGGGTATAGGATGGGAGAGAAGGTGATCAAGGCGGCTAGGGTGATAGTATATGAAGTATAAATTTTCAATTTTCAAACAATTTCCAATGCTTCAATTTTAAATTTAGTCATTGAAAATTGTTTAGAAATTATAAATTGGAAATTAGAAATTAATAATAGTTGTTTATAAATTATAATTTAATAACTCTTCCCAGCTTTTTCACAAAGAAAAAGTAGGAAGAATATAAATTGTATGTCACCACTGATAAAATGGACCCCATTTTTAGAGCCTTTTGAGGATATGGAAAAAATGTTTGGCGAAATGATGCCAAGCACGCGCCATGGATTTATGCCGGCGATTGATATGTATGAGGATGAAAATAATGTGATCGTTGAGACCGAACTGGCCGGTATCGATCCGGAGAAAGTGGATATTTCGATTGAGAATGATGTTTTGACGATCAAGGGTGAGAGCGAGAAGAAAAGCGAGGTGGAGGATAAGAATTATTACAGGAAAGAAATCAGGCGCGGCAGTTTTTACAGAAATATCCCTTTACCGATCCATGTTTTAGGAGACAAGGCAAGCGCTGTCGCGGAAGGCGGAGTATTGAAAATTTCTGTCCCGAAAGCGCAGAAAGCGAAACCGAATAAAATTAAAATCCAGACTAAATAAAAGTTAAATTAAAATTTAAAATTAATTAAAAAATATGGGTAAAATATTGGGTATAGATTTGGGAACAACAAATTCGGCAATGGCGCTCATCGAAGGTGGCCAACCGAAAATTTTAGAAAATGCGGAAGGCGTCAGGACGACTCCTTCTATGGTTGCGATTTCAAAAAGCGGTGAAAGGTTGGGCGGTTTGCCGGCTAAACGCCAGGCGGTCACAAATCCGGAAAATACGGTTTTTGAAGTCAAGCGTTTGATCGGCCGCCGTTTTTCTGATCCGGAAGTCGCAAGAGACCAGAAAATAATGCCTTACAAGATCGTGCAGGCCGGGGAAGCGGTCAAGATCAAGATGGGGGATAAGGAATATACCCCTCAGGAAGTTTCAGCTATGATCTTATCTAAATTGAAAGCTGATGCGGAAGCAAAATTGGGCGAAACGATCACAGAAGCGATCATCACAGTCCCTGCTTATTTCGACGATTCGCAAAGGCAGGCGACAAAAGACGCGGGCCAGATTGCGGGTTTGAATGTCAAGCGCATCATCAACGAACCGACAGCGGCAGCGCTCGCTTATGGATTCGATAAAAAGAAAGGTGAAAAGATTGCGGTTTATGATTTAGGAGGTGGAACATTCGATGTTTCTATTCTGGATATCACTGAAGATACTGTTGAAGTGAAATCAACAAACGGCGACACCCATTTGGGCGGAGCTGATTTTGACCAGCGCGTTATCAATTGGATCATCGATGAATTCAAGAAAGATCAGGGCATTGATTTAAGCAAAGACACCTTAGCTTTGCAAAGAATCAAAGAGGCTGCGGAAAAAGCAAAGATCGAATTATCAAGCGCGATTGATACGGAAATCAATCAGCCGTTCATCACGGTCGGAGCAGACGGTCCGAAGCATCTGGTGATGAAGATGTCTCGCGCTAATTTGGAAGAATTTGTCGGTGATGTGGTTGAAAAAACAATCGAGCCATGCAAACGCGCTTT
>CAYHWE010000003.1:0-51366 GCA_964360445.1 uncultured Gammaproteobacteria bacterium
TACACGCAAAATGCTTGCCGACAAGAGGCCAAAGGACAAAGACCAATAATAGGACGGTAAGAGGAAATACAAGGAAAACAATGGGATCGGGCAGGAAAGAAACCGGACAAAAGACCTAAGATAATATAATGCTAATTTGCGAATCAATGTTAATGACGCGAATTGCGAATTCTAAAATAAATTAGAAATATATATGACTGAGGATATCAAAAAGGACAATGAATTGGAGGATGAGTTGGAAACAGAAGAAGTTTCTTCTTTTGGCGCCGGCGAAGAAGCGGCATCAGCTCCTGAGGAGTTGCCTGAAGAAGTAAAAAAGAAGCTTGAAGCTAAGACGGAAAAGAAACCGATGAAGGGCAAGAAAAAGAAGAAGAGCGATAAAAAGGTTGTAATCGGCAAGGCTTATATCAAGGCTACCTACAACAATACGATCGTATCTTTGGCTGATACCAGCGGCAATACTATCTCATGGGCCAGCGCGGGTATGGCCGGATTCAAGGGCGCTAAAAAATCCACTCCTTATGCGGCTCAAATCATCACAAGAATTGCGGTTGAAAGAGCGAAGGAAAGAGGATTGAAAGAAGTCATGGTATTTGTCAAAGGAGTCGGTACCGGCCGCGAATCAGCAGTAAGAGCTTTAAATGCTAATGGTTTGATTGTTACTTCTATCAAAGATGTCACCCCTGTGCCGCATAACGGATGCAGAGCAAGAAAACCAAGAAGAGTGTAAACTTTAAATTTATCAAATTATGTCAAAAAATTTAGATCCAAAATGTAAGCAATGCAGAAGAGCAGGGGAAAAATTATTCCTTAAGGGTGAACGTTGCACTACTCCTAAATGCGCTATCGTTAAAAGGAATTTTCCTCCCGGAATGCATGGCGTAAAAGGAAAGAGCAGACAGAGCGAATACGGCTTGCAATTGCAGGAAAAACAGAAAGTGAAAAGAGAATACGGCTTGCTTGAAAAACAATTCAAATTGACTTTTGAAAAAGGAAAGACTCAGTCCGGTAAAGCCGGTGAAAACTTATTCAGATTGCTTGAAACAAGATTTGACAATACGGTCTATCGCTTAGGATTCGCAAGTTCAAGGACTCAGGCGAGACAGATGGTGGGCCATGGCCATTTCAATATAAACGGAAAGAAAGTGAATATCCCTTCTTACCAGGTTAAGATCGGCGATGTGATCACCATTAAGACCGGAAGCAAAAAGTCAAAATTATTTGCCGGATTGGAAGAGAAGCTGAAGAAAGCGCAAATTCCGGGTTGGCTGAACGTAGACGCCAAAGAATTGACAGCAAAGGTTCTGCATAAGCCGAATATCGAAGATATCCAGACGAACTTCAATGTCCAGATGATCGTAGAATTTTACTCTAAATAATTTAAATAAAGGAGGAAAACTCCGTAAACTATATGCAACATATTGCTTTACCTAAGAAAATCGAATCAAAGAAAGGTGAAAATGCTAATCAGGGTTCAATCGTGATCGAGCCTTGCTATCCTAGCTATGGAACTACTTTAGGTAATTCATTAAGACGCGTTTTGCTTTCTTCTTTGCCGGGCGCTGCGGTAGTCGGAGTGAAAATCAAAGGGGCTGACCATGAGTTTACTGATCTGCCTCATGTCAAAGAAGACATATTGGAAATAATATTGAATTTAAAACAGCTGAGATTGAAAGTTTTTACCGAAGAAATTGTTAAATTGGAACTGGATGTCCATGGCGAAAAGGGAGTAAAGGCCGGCGATATCACGAAAAACAGCCAGGTTGAAATCATGAATCCGGATTTGGTTTTAGCCCATATTACCGATATGGCGGGAAAGCTGAATATGGAGATTTTCGTTTCCCAGGGAAGAGGTTATGAAACGATTGAAAGCAGGGATTCGAAGAAGCAGGAAATCGGATACATTGAAATGGACTCGATTTTTTCTCCGGTAATGCATGTCGGCGCAGACATAGAAAACGTCCGTGTCGGTAAGATGACTAATTGGGAAAAATTGATTTTAAATATCACAACCGACGGAACTATAACTCCGGAAGAAGCCTTTAGCCAGGCGGTTGAAATCTTGATCAGTCAATTTTCAAGCCTGACTGGCAAGGAAGTTGCTGAAGAAGCCAAAGAAGAGATAATAGAAGAAAAAGCTGAAGAGGTTGAGGTAGCGGAAAAACCTAAAAAAGGAAAAACAAAGAAAAGTTAATTAGGGATTAGCGATCGGTTAATCAATTTAACTGAGCCACTGATTAACTGATTAACCAATTAACTAAATATTATGAGACACAGGGTAAAAGGAAAAATTCTAGACAGACAAAAAGCGCCAAGGGAAATGATGTTAAAAAATTTAGCATCTAGCGTTTTGATTTACGAAAAGGTTAAAACTACTGAAGCGAAAGCCAAGGTTGTAAGATCTTTGGTTGAAAAAGCCATAACTGTCGCTAAAAAAGGCGATTTGAACAGCAGAAGAAAATTAGTTGAAACTTTGCCTCAAAAAATGGCGATAAAGAAAGCGATGGAAGTATTGGGTGACCGCTATAAAGGAAGAGATGGCGGTTATACAAGGATCGTAAAACTGGGCACAAGGCCTGGTGATGGAGCAAAAGTGGTTCAGATAGAATTAGTTTAATATAATGCCAATACGCTAATTCCATCGGCTGACGGATGCGAATGACGCGAATCGCGAATTTTAAATAATATGGAAAGAAAAATACATAAAATTGACGCAAGCAATAAGGCTGCAGGCAGAATAGCATCTCAGATCGCTCTTATTTTGCGCGGCAAAAATAAACCGGAATACCAGCCTCATAAAGACGAAGGCGATATCGTAATCGTTGAAAATATCAAGGAATTGAAATTTACAGGTAAGAAGATCGAGCAGAAAAAATATTTCAGATATTCAGGTTATCCAGGCGGTATCAAGGAAACTAAGATCAAGGATTTATTCAAGAGCAATCCGGGCCAGATACTGAAGAATGCGGTTAAACAGATGTTGCCTGATAATAAATTGAGAGACGGGATGTTGAAGAGGTTAACAATCAAATAACCGATAAAGCACTAAATAATTTATATGACAGAAAAAAAGAAAATCGAAAAAAACGAAGAGCATAAATTCAAAGGAAAATTTATCGCAGCTACAGGCAAGAGAAAAACTGCTGCGGCTCAGGTTAGATTATACAAGAGCGGAAGCGGCATCATAGTCGTAAATGGTATGAAAGCAAGCCAGTATTTTCCTGCAAATTTGGTTACCGTGCTCAACCAGCCGTTAAAAATCGCAGGTCTCTCTAAAGATTTGGATTTCTCAGTAGTTGTAAATGGCGGTGGAAAAAGCGGCCAGGCAGATGCAGTTAAGCTTGGTATTTCTAAGGCTTTACTTGAACATAACGAAGAATTAAGAGCAGCATTGAAAGCAAAAGATTTATTGACACGCGATTCAAGAGAAAAGGAAAGAAAGAAGCCAGGTTTGAGAAAAGCGAGAAAAGCTCCACAATGGTCAAAACGTTAATCTCACATATCAAAAATACCAACCGAGCGGTTGGTATTTTTTTGTAAAAAAACAGCGCTGGGGTTTATTCCAGCGCTTTTTTGATAAATTGGAGGGATCTCTTTACGGCCTCCTCGCGTTTTGCTCTCCCGAATATCGGGCCGAGCTCTATTATTATGTAATGCTGTGCTTCCTTTTCTCTTTTTGCCTTTTCCGCGAATAACTTAAGTAATTCGCGGAGCGGCAGATTGCCATCTCCAGGGATAAGATGTTTTTGGGTCTGGCCCAGCATTGAATCCGAGAGATGGATGATTCTCGGTTTCATTGTCTTGTACGCAGCCAGAAACATTTCGGGGAGAATCATCTTTTCTCCGGCATGGGATGTATCGAATGTTGCGCCAACCGAATGCTCATCGGCTATTCTTTTGACATCCGCAGGCGCGTATCCGTCCTCCATCGAGGTCGGATTCTCTACGAAACACCTCTTTTGGAGGCCATTCCTGTTATTCGGAAGAAAAAAAGAATTGGGGTGAAAATTTACATAACCCCCTAAATCTTCGGCCAATGTTAAGGCCGGACTTTTTCTTGCGGGCCCGAGTAATGGCGCCCATATCAGATTGAAGATGCTGCCGATTGTCGGCGGTCTTCTTAATGCGGCGGCCAGGAAATCCCTGTATCCATAACAAAACGGGGTATGGAATCCCAGGACTTTGACGCCTGGATATTTTTTTACCAGCCTGGTTACGGTATTATACTGCCACCTGAATGGCAGTATTTCTACGCCGATGCCGAACTTTTCCGCGAGGCGGAATATCTCCTCGAGATTGTGGAAAAAAATTGCCGAACTCAATCCGATCTTAATATTCTTCATATCCTTCATGGCAAGATCCCTTTCTTTTGTTTTAAAGTTCGATATTTGTTATAATCTTATATATAAACAAATCATCCCATCATAACATATTTTTATTATTAAGTCAACTGGTTACATGTCAAAAATAGCTAATATTGCGAAAAATACATCATATTTCACTTTTGCCTTGATTTTGCAAAAAGTGATATCGTTCACTTACTTTACGGTGCTGGCCAGGAATTTGGGGCCAGAGGATCTGGGCAGATATTATTTTGCCATTTCTTTTACCACTATTTTTGCTATTTTTATCGACTTGGGCCTTTCCAATGTCTTAACCAGGGAAGTGGCGAAAGACGAAAAAAGGACGGTTGATCTGCTCGGCAATATCCTTGCTTTAAAAATTCCGCTATCGATTTTTTCATTTTTGCTGGTATTATTTTTTATAAATTCATCTGATTACCCGGAATTGACCCGCCAGCTTGTTTACATTTCATCCATATCGATGATACTTGACTCGTTTACTCTGACCTTTTTTGCCGTCATCCGCGGTTTCCATAATTTATTTTTTGAAAGCATCGCGTCAGTCATATTCCAGATCGTAATCCTATCTTCAGGAATAGTTTTTCTTCGTCTGAATATGGGATTAAGATGGCTTTTGGGCGCCTTGGCTTTCGCGAGCATCTTTAATTTTCTTTATTCATTGATTCTGGTCTGGAAAAAATGGGGGATAGGAATAAGGCCCAAGATAAACAAGGGCTTGTCAAAGCAGATTATCCGGATCGCCATTCCTTTCGCCATGTTTGCGGTGTTCCAGAGATTTTATACCTATCTGGACTCTGTCATTTTGTCCGCATTGGCCGGAGACAGGTATCTGGGGCTGTATCAGGTCGCTTTCAAGATAATTTTCGCTTTGCAATTCTTGCCGCTTGCGTTTACCGCGACTTTGTATCCGGCTATGAGCTCATATTGGGTTTCCAATAAAGAACAGCTGTCTATCACATTTGAACGAGCGATGAATTATCTGATCATAATCTCCATTCCTATCGCGTTCGGCATAATCGCCTTGGCCGATAAGATAGTCTTGATATTCAAATCCGGCTACGAGGAGGCCGTATTGCCATTGCAGATCACGATGGTCGCCTTGATTTTCATCTTCCTTAATTTTCCGATCGGCTCGCTTTTGAACGCTTGCGACCGCCAGAAACAGAACACGAAGAATATGGGCATCGTCTTGGCCGTAAGCGTAATCTTGAATATAGTCCTGATTCCGGCCAACAAAGCGATAGGGGCCAGCATTACCGTGGTCGCTACTAATTTTTTAATGCTTGTTTTGGGATTGGTTCTGGTGCCCGGCATCATAAAAGTAAGATATTGGAAAATATTGAGAACATTTTTCATCTCTCTTGCCGGCGCGTTGGTAATGGCGGGATTTACGATTATCTTGAAATCATATATCAATATATTCTTATTGGTTTTAGTTTCTGCTATTATTTATTTCGCGGTCATTTACAGATTAGGCGGTTTCAAGAAAGAGGATGTGATCAGTATTTATAAGTCTTTTTCGCGAAAAATAATAAAAGAAGAAGGTAAAGCGTAACTATGAAAATTCTTTTATTTACCCTTGAGTATCCGCCGTTTTGGGGCGGCGTGGCGAATTATTACGGGAATCTTGTTAAGAATTGGCCCGAGAATATTTCTGTTCTGGATAATAATGACGGAAAGCTGATTGCCGGATGGCTGCCGTTTTTCAGGTGGCTGCCATTATTTTTTGCTCTAAGCAAAGCGGTTAAAAAGGAAAAAATAGGCCATATTTTAGTCGGCCACATCTTGCCGCTTGGCACGGTTGCTTATCTTTACTTTAAGCTGGCCAAAATTCCATACTCAGTTTTTTTGCACGGAATGGATCTGAATTATGCTTTGAAGACAGGACGTAAAAAAAGGATTGCGAAAAAGATCTTGGATAATGCGGAACATATAATTTGCGCCAATAGCTATGTGGCAAAAAACTCAGAAGTGATTATTGATGATAAAAATAAGATTACGATTGTTAATCCTGGAGTGGAGGGGCGCATAACGCATAACGCGCAGCGCATAGCGCAAATCAAGGAAGAATATGACCTAAATAACAGGTTTATCCTGCTGAGCATGGGGCGCCTAGTTAAGAGAAAGGGGTTTGACAAAGTAATTGAAAGCCTGCCGGAAGTTTTAAAGATTTTTCCCGATTCGGTTTATGTTATTGCCGGAAGCGGAGAAGATGATGCTTACTTGAAAGATATGGCCAAGAAGTTACCAAAAGATGCGGTTATTTTTTTGGGCAGTGTTTCTGAGGAAGAAAAATGGGCATGGTTGAATGCCTGCGACGCCTTTATTATGCCGGCAAGAAATATTGATGGAGATGCTGAGGGATTCGGGATCGTTTATCTTGAAGCGAATTTATGCGGAAAACCGGTTATTGCCGGAGATAGCGGCGGCGTGCGCGATGCGGTCCAGCACGAGTTAAATGGTTTATTGGTGGATCCGGAAAATGTTAAAGAGATTTCCGACGCCATCATGCGCTTATGGATAAATAAGAATTTCAGGATGAAATTGGGCAAGCATGGAAGAGAGAGGGTTTTGAAAGATTTCGGGTGGAGCGAGAAGGTGAATAAAATTTATAATTTGCTTAAAGAATAAAATATGATTTCCATAATAATCCCAGTCTACAATCAAGCTGATAAAATATCCAAGTGTTTGGATAGCATTTTGAATCAAAGCTATAAAGACTTTGAGGTGATTGTTGTTAACGATGGGTCTAACGATAATTTAGAATCACGAATTAAGAATTACGAATTAAGAATCAGAAATTTCAAATACATTGTCCAGGATAATCAAGGCTCGAATCCGGCGCGAAACAGGGGGGCACAAGAGGCGAAAGGGGAATATGTAATCTTTTGCGATGCGGATGTCGTGATGCAACCGGAAATGCTTGAAACAATGTTAAACACGCTTGAGGCTAATCCGGAAGCCAGCTTCGCTTATTCTGCTTTTTTCTGGGGCAAAAAACTTTTCCCGCTTTGGGCTTATGATGAGCGGAAACTAAGAGAGATGCCGTATATACATACGACTTCACTGATCAAGCGCGAGCATTTCCCGGGTTTTGATGATAATATCAGGCGCCTCCAAGATTGGGACTTATGGCTTACGATGCTTGAACAAGGGCATAAGGGTGTCTGGATCAGCAAGACTTTATTCAAGGTAGAAACGGGTGGAACAATCAGTAATTGGCTGCCGAAATGCGCTTATGAATTTTTGCCGTTTCTGCCGCAGGTTAAGAAGTATAATGAGGCGATGAGCATAATTAAAAAGAAACATAATTTGAGCCCCCTAGATAAAGGGGGTAAGGGGGGATTAAGGGTATGAAGAAATATCTAACAATATTTAAAATAAGCTGGGAAACGAGATTGGCATATAGATTCGATTTTTTGGTTGGAAGGTTCAGGAATGTGGTGGTCCTGATCATTCTCTATTACGTTTGGGATATTTTGAACCAAAATACAGACAAATTTGCCGGATATGAGAGAGGGGAATTGTTCGCTTATGTCTTTGGCGCTATCATTTTAAAATCGATCATATTAGGATCGCAATCAAGGCAGATGGCAATGGAAATCAATGACGGGACCTTTTCAAGATATTTGGTGCAGCCAATAAATTATTTTTGGGTGGTATTTTGGCGTGAACTGGCTGAAAAATGCTTGAATCTTGTAAGCGCGGTTTTTGAAATAATAATTTTTGTGTTGCTTGTCGGTTCGCCATTCTTTTGGCAGACAGACTTATCGGTGCTTGCATTGTTTTTCATATCTGTTGTGTTGGCTTTTATTTTGTATTTTATTTTGAGTTACTTGGTAAGCCTGATTGCTTTTTGGTCGCGAGAAGCTATGGGCCCGAAATTCCTTTTTGAATGGTTTTTGGAATTTTCTTCGGGCATTTTCTTTCCTCTAAGTATTCTGCCAAAATTATTTTTTATATCCTTAAGTATTTTGCCTTTTGCTTATCTGGTTTATTCCCCGTTAAGGATTTATTTAGGCAAGGCGGGTATCCATGAGATTGTTAATGGATTTTTATTATCAATTTTCTGGATAATTGCAATTGGGTTGTTGACCAGATTAACTTGGATTAAAGGGTTGAAGAAGTATTCGGGGGAGGGGATGTGATTTCCGTTATTGCGATGAGCGAAGCTCCACTGTCATCCTCGCGAAAGCGGGGATCCAGGGTTGATCAGTATGGAGATGAAAATTGCAAAATAAAATTAGAAAGCAATAAGTATAAATTTATATACCAAAGAAATTTAATAAAAAAATGGAAGATGATTGATTGAAAAAGAAAATCCAATCCGGGGGATGTCTACAATGATTTACTTTAAATTAAACTTCGTTCCGACTTACCCTGGATCCCCGCTTTCGCGAGGATGACAGAGAAGAAAAGTATGAAATATTTTCTGGTTTGGAAACAATTAGCGAATCTTGCGATCAGTTCTTATTTTTCGAACAGGATTGATACGTTTAGTTATTTTTTAGGAAAAATAATACGTTTTGTTTTTTTCTTAGTTTTTATTATTGCCATCTTTAATTACACAGATAGGTTTGCCGGATATGATAAGAATGAGATGATCTTGTTTTATTTGACCTTCAATCTTTTAGACACTTTAGCGCAGGCATTTTTTCGTGGCATTTATATCTTTAAGAATGATGTCAGGACTGGGAATTTTGATTTCCTGATTTCAAAGCCGATAAATTCGTTATTTTATTCCTTATCAAGGATGGTGGATATTTTGGATATCGTTTTGATTGTGCCATTGGCTATCCTGATCGCTTATTATGCGGATCTTGCGCAAATCCTGACTCTATCTAATCTGCTTTTTTATTTGATGTTTATTGTTTTAGGTCTTCTTGTGGCTATCGGGTTCCATATTATTTCTGCCAGTTTTGTAATATTATTTATTGAGAGCGAGTCTTTTATTTGGTTGTATCGGGATTTATTGGCAATCGGCCGTTTTCCGCCTGAAGCTTTTTCTTCTATCATTCAGGTCATATTTACATACGTTATTCCGATATTCATAATAACCGCTTTTCCCGCCAAAGCTTTGCTCGGGATGCTGGATTTCGAGACAGTTATTTTTACGCTAGTTTATGTCTTCGGATTCTTTACGCTATCAATCTTGATTTGGAATAAAAGTTTAAAACATTATTCAAGCGCGAGCAGTTAAATTTATGCAAAAATATCTAACAATCATAAAAATTACATGGCAGAGGGCGCTGACTTATCGCTTCTCGGTTTTTTCATACAGGATGGGGGAGATGATAGAGAATCTGGTTTTGATCCTGATGTGGTCAGTCGTTTATGCTAATGGCCAGCAGAGCATAAAAGGTTACGATTTTAATGAGATGATCACTTATGTGTTGATGGGTAATCTGATCAATGTGATTGTCAGGAATTGGCTTTATAATGTTGTTGCTAATGATATTAAGAACGGCACATTGTCGCAATTCTTGGTCAAACCGATTGAATATTTCCGCTATATAATAGTAAGGGAGATCGGAAGGATTTCTTTTGCATTTGTCATTTCCGTAGCAACCAATTTAACCTTGATATTATTGTTCTATAAGATATTTTATCTTAATGATGATATCTTGGATTTGTTGGTGATATTTTTAATCATAATTTTTGCATTCATTTTTGAACTGCTGCTTTCCTATTTGATCGGCCTGATCGCTTTTTGGATCGATGAGGTGGATGGCGTTTTCTTGACGATAGATCGAATAAAGAAGTTTTTTTCCGGAGGTTATTTTCCGATCACTTTATTGCCGGTCGTTTTTGTGAAAATCAGCTTTCTTCTGCCATTCGCGTATTCCTATTTCATCCCTACGCAGATTTATTTGAAAAAAATGGATTTAATGACCGGTGTTAAGGGAATCGGTGTGCAGCTTGTCTGGATTATGTTATTATATTTAATAATAAATATCGTTTGGAGAAGAGGAATGAAGAAATATGAAGGAGTGGGAATATAACGCTTCAAACAAAATTAAATAAATTCTATCTATTATGTCTATCATCGAAGTAAAAAAGTTAAATAAGACTTACGAGTATTATAAAAAACAACCCGGGCTTTTAGCGTCCGTAAGGGGATTGTTTAAGCGGGAAAAGCTGTTTACTGAGGCTGTCAAGGATATTAGTTTTGATATCAAAGAAGGGGAGTTTGTCGGCTTTTTAGGCCCGAATGGCGCCGGAAAGACGACGACCTTGAAGATGCTTTCTGGTATCTTGCATCCTACGAGCGGAGAAGTTAAGGTTTTGGGCTATATTCCGCATAAGAGGCAAAAGGAATACCAGAAGCAGTTCGCTTTAGTCATGGGGCAGAAAAATCAGCTTTGGTGGGATTTGCCGGCTATGGAAAGTTTTATCCTGAATAAAGAAATTTATGAAATTCCGGATAAGGCATTCAAGGAGAATCTGGATGAACTGGTCGAACTCTTGGATATCAAAGACATTTTAGATGTGCAGGTCCGAAAATTATCTTTGGGTCAGAGGATGAAATGCGAATTGGTCGCGGCGCTCCTGCATAAGCCGAGAGTGTTATTCTTGGATGAGCCGACAATCGGTCTGGATGTCGTTGCCCAAAAGAATATCCGTGATTTCTTGAAGAAATATAATAAAGAGAAGAAGACGACCATAATCCTGACCTCGCATTATATGGATGATATCAGGGAATTATGCGAGAGGGTCATTATTATAGATCATGGCAATATGGCTTATGACGGCGATCTGGATAGCTTGATCAAGAAACATGCTCCGCATAAAGTTTTAAATGTGACTTTTAATGATACCGTCCAAGAGGATGCTGTAAAAAAATTCGGCATTATCAAGAATTATAATCCGTACTCTGTTTCTTTTGAGGTTGACCGTGAAAAGGTGAAAGATGTCGCCAAGGATATCCTTTCGTCTGATTTGCCGGTTGATGACATCATGATTGATGAGGTTGATATTGATGATGTTATCAGGAAAATATTTAAAAGATAAGTTTTAGAAATTGGAAATTTATGGCTAATTTATTCGAGAAACAATTTAAGATCGCTTTGTTGTCTATTTTCGTGGCAGAGGTTTTTTCTTTGCTTGGATATTTTTTCCCGGCCATAAATAAATTTGGATTTTTAGTCTTGATCTTAGCTGCCTTAATCCTGGCTATCCATAAATTAGAATACGGAATCTGGATCGTATTGGCGGAATTGTTTATCGGATCAAAGGGTTATTTGTTCTTTTTTGAACATGATATGTTTACAGTTTCTATCCGCATCGCCTTGTGGCTCATCATTATGCTGGTGTGGTCAGGAAAGAAGATCCTGCATTTCCGGCAAAATAAAATTTCATTTTTCAACTCCCGATTTTTTCCTTATTTTTCGGTTTTATTTATTTTTATCGGCTGGGGACTGATCAATGGTTTTTTAAGCAAGAATTCATTGGGTAATATTTTTTTTGATTTTAACGGTTGGCTGTATTTTGCTTTGATTTTTCCGATTTATGATGTTTTTTTGAAAGAAAAAAGAGGACAGATATCGACCCTGATCCAGATTTTTACAGCTTCAGCGCTGTGGCTTTGCCTGAAGACCTTTGTTTTGCTTTATCTGTTTTCCCATAATATCGGATTATTGGAAATTTACAGATGGATCCGGAATACCGGCATCGGAGAGATTACGCAGATGCAGGGCGGCTTTTATAGGATATTCATCCAGTCGCATTTGTTTGTTTTGATCCTATTTTTCCTATCTCTCACTTTGATTTTTAATAATTTGAAAGCCGGTGTTTTGAGAAATAAGGGAAATTTGCTTGTCTTATTTTTGTCACTTTTCAGTTTAACAACTATACTGATCGGCTTCTCAAGGACATTCTGGGTCGGGCTGGTCGTCGGGCTTTTAGGGCTTTATTCGTATTTCATTATCAATAAGGCTAAGTTGAAAGAGTTAGCCAGTTTCACGGGCGTCTTGTTGGGGGTGGCGGTCTTAAGCGTAGGACTTGTAGCACTATTGGTAAAATTTCCATATCCTGATCCTTTGGGCGGATTCAATACTAGAGACCTGTTTTCAGAAAGAGCGAGCCAGTTCAGCGGAGAGGCTGGAGTTTCATCAAGATGGGCATTACTGCCAAGCCTGGCAAAAGAGATAAAGGCCGCGCCTGTCCTAGGCAAGGGGTTCGGCTCGACTGCGACATATAAATCAAGCGATCCAAGGGTTTTATCTGTTGACCCGAGCGGAGAATATACGACTTATGCTTTTGAATGGGGATGGTTTGATATCTGGTTGAAATTGGGCTTATTGGGATTTTTGACGTATGCATTCCTTATTTTCAGGATATTTGCCGCCGGGCTGCAGCTGGATAATCTGCTTATAACCGGATTCATATTTGGACTTTTGGTCTTAAGCGCGGTTAATTTTTTCAGCCCATATTCCAATCATCCCTTGGGTATAGGCTTTCTTATGATAATCAGCGTAATAATAGACAAAATAAAAACAGAGGCCGCTGCGCCTATTGCATAATTTTAGCATTTACTGTATATTAAAAACTATATTTATTACTTATATTAATTCAATGGGCTCATTTTGAGGCCCGTTTACAGGGATACCGCTGAATACCATATTCGGCCTAAATTACCAAATTTTGGTAAATTTTTTTAAAAATTTTTTCAACAATATCTTTATATTTTCTCAAAAATTTTTAAGAAAATTTCCTCAAAATTATGGCAATTTATGCTCGAAAGAGCATTCAGTGGTATCCCTTGCAAAATATGAACGATCAAATCATCTCCAAGGAAGGTTATGAAAAACTTAAAAAAGAGTTAGAACTTTTGACAACAGTAAGAAGGAGAGAAATCGCCGATCGCATCCAGCGAGCCAAGGACATGGGGGACTTGAGCGAGAATGCCGAATATTCAGAGGCTAAAGACGCGCAGGCGTTTAACGAAGGCAGGGTTGCTGAATTATCCGCTCTGCTGAAAAATTTAACGGTTGTTGATAATGGCGGAGCGAAAGACAGGATCAGCCTTGGCTCGGATGTTACAGTCGAAGTCAATGGAGAGGAGAAAATTTATAGTATCGTTAGTTTTAATGAAGCTGATCCATTGGCTGGAAAAATTTCAAACGAATCTCCGTTGGGCCGCTCTCTGCTTGATAAAAAGAAGGGCGACCAAGTCACGGTCACAACTCCTAAAGGTCAAAACACTTACAAGATCAAAGACATAAAATAGCCCAGAAATTACAAATCTTAACGCAAATACACAAACAAGAAGCTTCTTTTACGAGAGGCTTTTCTTTTTTACCTAATATTTGTATATTTGTAGCCAATTTGTGATTTGTGGAAGTTTTGACTTTAATCGAAAAATAGCTTAAAATAAATACATAATTTATTAGCCATATTTAGAGGTAATATAGGCTAATTTTTCAGAATTTTAGAGCCAAAAAAGGCTGCTATTACAGTTAAATTTATGGAGAATAAAAAAGTAAGTGAAAGGGATGAGCGTGTCAACAAGCTTAAAGAATTAAAAAATAAGGGGATTAATCCATATCCTGCTAAGGTTAACAGGTCCCATGCGGTAAGTAACGCCTTGTTTGGATTTGATGAACTGCAAAAAAATGAAACCATAATCGATCTGGCTGGAAGATTAAGGAGCGTCCGCGAGCATGGCAATCTGACTTTTGCGCATTTGCAGGACGGCACAGGAATGATTCAGATCGCGATTTCCAAAAAAGAGATCGGTGTTGATGGTTATAAGGATTTTTTAAAGTTAATCGATACGGGAGATTTTATCGAAGTTAGAGGCGTTTGTTTTCTGACGCATAAAGGCGAAAAAAGCGTGATGGCGAAAGAGTGGAAAATCGCCGCGAAAACACTGAGGCCGTTACCGGATAAATGGCATGGCCTGCAGGATGAAGAAGATAAATTTAGAAAAAGGTATCTGGATATTTTGTTTAATCCAGAGGTGCGTGAAATGTTTGAGAAAAGATCAAAGTTTTGGCGCGCCATCCGCGATTTTATGCTTGAGAAAGGATTTATGGAAGTCGAGACTCCGGTATTGGAGAATACGACGGGAGGAGCTGACGCAAGACCATTCGTAACCCATCACAATGCCTTGAATATTGATGTATATTTGCGCATCTCTATGGGCGAATTATGGCAGAAGCGCTTGATGGTCGCCGGCTTTGAAAAGACTTTTGAAATCGGACGCCAATTCAGGAATGAAGGCATGAGCCCTGAGCATTTGCAGGATTATACCCAGATGGAATTTTATTGGGCTTATGCGAATTATGAAGACGGAATGAATTTGGTCAAGGATTTATACAGATACGTGGCGGAAAAAGCTTTCGGTACGCTTAAATTTACAATCGGTAAATTCGAGGTTGATCTTGGAAAAGAATGGGAAGTGTATGATTATACAGAAACTATCAGAAAGTTCACTGGAATCGACATTGCAAATACTGATATCAAGAAAATTGAAAGCAAGTTAAATGAACTAGGGGTTGTCTATGATAAAAAGGGATTCAATATCACCCGCGCTATAGATAATTTATGGAAGTATTGCCGTAAGAATATCGGCGGTCCAGGATTCTTGATTAATGTACCGATCATAATGGAGCCATTGGCGAAGAGGATGGACGATAACCCTGAATTAGTGCAGAGATTCCAGGTCATTTTGGCTGGCTCAGAAATGGGCAAGGGTTATAGTGAATTGAATGACCCAATTGATCAGGCTGAAAGATTTACCGGCCAGCAGGCTTTGCGTGAAGCTGGAGATGATGAAGCGCAGATGTTTGATCATGAATTCGTTGAAGCCCTGGAATATGGGATGCCGCCGACATGCGGTTTCGGAATGAGTGAACGCGTATTCAGCTTCTTGATGAATAAACCAGCCCGCGAATGCCAGATTTTCCCATTGATGAGGCCGAGAGGAGAATAGCTTGATATGAAAGCGATGCTTTTTGGCACATTTGATTTACTGCACCCGGGCCATAAGAATTTATTCAGGCAAGCGAAAAAATATGCGGATCATGTAATCGTTGTTGTAGCTCGAGATAAAACCGTCCAGGAATTAAAAAAACGAAAACCGGCGCATGATGAAAAAAAACGGCTTGCGGCTGTAAAAGAATGCGGATTAGTTGATGAATTTCGTTTGGGGAGCTTGAATGATAAATATGCGGCGATAAAGAAATATAAGCCGGATCTGATTTTATTGGGGTATGACCAGAAATTTTTGATAGAAGGGCTGAGCGAAAAACTAAGAGAATTAGGATTGGGCAAGACGGGAATAATCAGATTAAAGCCGTATAAACCGAGTATTTATAAAAGTTCAAAAATAAGAAAAAATCGAATTCGTAATTTTTAATTCGTAATTGATATATATGTTAGACCTAAAATTCCTCCGTGAAAATACAGAACTAATCAAACAAAACACGAAAAACAGATTGTCAAGCGTGGATATCGATAAGCTATTGGAATTAGATAAAAAGAGAAGGGAAATGGAGGCAAAGATAGATGAATTGCGCGCTAAGAGAAACACTTCCTCAAGGGTAAAGCCTACTTCTGAAATCATTGAGGAGATGAAAAAAATAGGAGACGAAATCAAACAAATCGAAGACGCAATCGTTCCTGTAAACACAGAGCTCAAACAATTATTGTTGGCTGTGCCTAATTTAACTCATCCGGAAGTTATCGTGAGTGACAATGAAGACGAGAATCCTGTTTTGGAAGTTTTTGGTGAACCGGCTAAATTCGATTTCGAGCCCAAAGATCATATCCAACTAGCTCAGGAATTGGATCTTATAGATTTCGATCGTGCCACAAAAGTGAGCGGCGCAAAATTTTATTATTTGAAAAATGAATTGGCTTTGATGGAATTTGCTTTGATCCAGTACGCGTTAGAAACCGTTATGAAGCGCGGATTTACCCCGTTCATAACTCCGGACTTAGCAAAGAAAGATGTCTTGGAGTTGGTGGGATTCAATCCGAGGGGCGAATCGACTCAAGTTTATAATATTGAAAATTCTGATTTAAGCTTGATCGGCACTGCGGAAATAACAATGGGCGGTTATTACATGGATGAAGTCTTGGATGAAGAGGATCTGCCAAAGAAATATGTAGCGGTTTCCCATTGTTTCAGGACAGAAGCGGGCTCTTATTCTAAATTTGCAAAAGGGATTTTCCGCGTCCATCAGTTTACAAAAATTGAAATGTTCCAATACGTGATGCCGGATAAAAGCGAAGAGGCGCACAAGGAGCTGCTAGATATTGAAAAAGAGGTCTTTAAGGGTTTAAATATCCCATTCAGGGTGGTTGATCATTGTACGGCTGATTTGGGCGCGCCATCATACAGGACATATGATTTAGAGGCGTGGATGCCGGGCAAACCAAGCAAGGAAGGCGGAATGGGCGATTGGGCGGAAATCACCTCTACTTCAAATTGCATAGATTATCAATCAAGAGGCTTGAATATCAAATACAAGGCAAAGGATGGCAAGAAAGACTACTTGCATATGTTGAATGGCACCGCAATCGCCATTACACGCGCCATGATCGCGATTTTGGAGAATAACCAGCAAGCAGACGGTTCAGTGATTATTCCGGAGGTTTTAAGGAAGTATATGGGTGGTAGGGAGAGAATTAATAAAAAATAATGTCATTTCGAATGAGCGAACGCGAGTGAGAAATCTCGGTAAGCGCGTCGGATGAGATCTCTCGCATCCGCTCGAGATGACAAAAAAACTATGGATTTCAAAGATCTAGAAAAGGCTAATTTAGAGAGATGTAATAAATCGTTTTTCGGGATAAACGAATGGTCGCCGACTGATTGGGCGACTGCTTTGGCCGGCGAGTGCGGGGAGGCATGCAACCTGATCAAGAAGATGAGAAGAGGGGAGAATATCGATATCAATGAAATCGGCAAAGAATTGGCAGATGTTGTCGGTTATGCTGATTTGCTCGCGACCAGATTGGGATTATCTTTGAGTGAATGCGTCAAAGATAAATTCAACGAAGTTTCTGATCGTGTTAAGAGTGATATAAGACTTAGTTAGTCCGCCTTTGCTACGCCGAAGCTCGTCATGCGAGCGTAGGCGAGTTGCGGAATAAATAAAAAAATATGGAACAACTAATTCAAAATCCGTGGATCATTGTTGCTTTGGCTCTTTGGACTCTGCCTTGGAAAGGCTGGGCGTTATGGATTGCAGCCAGGAAAACCAATAAGGCTTGGTTCATCGCCTTGTTAGCCTTGAACACTTTGGCGATTTTAGAAATTTTGTATATTTTCGTTTTCAGCAAGGAGAAAAAAGTTGAAGAAAAAACTCCTGAAAATAACACAAACCAGGAAATAAAATAAATTTTCATGAAAGGCTCATCGAGGACTAAAACCGGTTCAAGGAAAGGCAATCCTGCCTACAGGACGCCGTCTGTATTCAAGTATAAAAAATCCCTAGGAACTCAAAAAAATAAACTCCGAACCCCGACCCCGAAAAAGCGCAAAAGCGCTCTCGGGGTATAAGTCAAAAAATGAACAAAATCATTAAGTTAAAATTAAAACTATTAGCCAAGCTCATTATTTTCAGGCATAAGCCTAAAATAATAGGCATTACCGGCAGTGTCGGAAAAACAAGCACTAAGGAATTCGTTTATCAGGTTCTTTCAAGGAAATTTAGGGTCAGGAAGAACATAAAAAATTATAATAATGAAATCGGTTTGCCTTTGACTATTATCGGCATGGAGTCGCCAGGCAGATCCATTTCGGGTTGGATCAAGTTATTTTTCAAATCTCTTGAGGTTTTATTAAAAAAAGATTACCCGGAAATCCTGGTATTGGAGATGGGCATCGATAAGCCTGGTGATATGGCTTATCTTTTAAGCATTGCTAAATGTGATATTGGTATTTTAACCAAAGTCGGTTATTCTCATTTAGAGTATTTCAAGACTATAGATAAAGTCAGGGAAGAAAAAGGCTTATTGATAAGAAGTTTGGGCGAAACGGATTGGGCTGTTTTGAATTATGATGATGAGAAAGTGCGCAGCTTGGCTAAAGAAACGAAGGCGAATGTTTTGACTTATGGCAGTGATAATCAGGCAATGGTAAAAGCGCAAAATATCCAGTTCAGCAAGGCTGGAGAAGATATTAAATCTGATTTTGATATAGTGTACAAAAATATTATTCACATCGGATTGGCTGGACTTGTCGGTCAACCTGTTGTCGAGGCGAGTTTGGCTGCGGCTTGCGTCGGAATGATTTTTGAAATCGATCCAGAAGAAATAATCTCTGCTTTAAAAGAAATAAAACCGATTGCAGGCAGGATGAATTTTATTGCTGGACAAAAGGGCTCGATCATAATTGATGATACTTATAATGCCTCTCCGCAATCAACAATCGCCGCCTTGAATACGGTAAAGGAAATCAGTGCGGAGGGAAGAAGGATTGCTGTTTTAAGCGATATGTTTGAACTCGGAAATAAAACTGAAGAAGGGCATAGGGATGTGGGAAGGCGGGCTGCAGAACTAGGGTTTGATATTTTGATCGCGGTCGGCAAGGATTCATATTTTACCGCGCTCAGCGCAAAGATTGCGGGCATGGATCCAAACAATGTATTTTATTTCAAGGATCGCGATGAGGCCGCAGTATTCCTGCTGAATTCAATACAGCAGAGCGACCTGATTTTAGTAAAAGGATCGCAGGGAATGAGAATGGAAAGAATAATTAAAAAAATAATGGCAAAACCAGAAAGAGCAGGGGAGTTGTTGGTAAGGCAGGATGAAGAATGGTTAAAAAAATAAGTTAATTAGGGATTAGTTGATTAGTAGTTAGGTTTTTCCTGATTAACTGATTAATTGATTAACTATCCAATGTTCAACAGGACAAAAGATTTAAAGCTTTCCATAATCAAGCAAATAGAATTAAAGGCTTCAAAATATGCTGATGTCGTGTCTTTGGCGCAAGGCATTCCTAATTTTGATACGCCGCAAAGCATAAAAGGGCGGGTGGAAAATGCCTTAAGAAGGGGCGCTGTCGCAAAATATTCCCTAAGTCCCGGGTTGCCTGAATTACGGGAGCAAATCGAGATTTCTTTGGCGCGCGGAAATATGTTTTATGATTGGGAAAAAGAGATTCTGATCACGGCGGGATCGATTGAGGGAATAACAGCGACGATTTTGGCTATTACTGAGCCGGGTGATGAGATTGTCATCCCCGAACCGACATATACCAGTTATCGCGAAGTCATTATTTTAGCGGGATGTAATCCTGTTTTCGTTCCTTTGGATGAGGAGGGGGGATGGGCTTTTGATCTGGAAAAATATGAGAAAGCGATCACCCCAAAAACAAAAGCGATTTTTTACTGTAATCCCAATAATCCGACCGGGACTATTTATTCGAAAGAACAGCTTCTTGGATTAGCTGAATTGGCCAAAAAGCATGATTTATTTTTGATTTCTGATGAGGTGTATAAAGATTTTATCTACACAGAAAATAAGAATAAGCTTTTTTCTTTGGCTGAAATCCCAGAATTAAGGAGAAAAGTCATCAGGATTTTTTCTTTTTCAAAGGCTTACGCCTTGACCGGATGGCGTGTCGGTTATGTTCATAGCGATGAATCTATTATCAAAGAGATAGTAAAGGTCCATGATTGCCTTGTTACCTGCGCGCCGACAATTTCGCAATATGCCGCTTTGGGCGCCCTAGAGATGGGTGATAGCGATCTGGAATATTTTATCAAAGAATTCAAAAAACGACGCGATCTGATCTGCGATAGATTGGATGATCTGAAACATATCTTCAGTTATGTAAGGCCGAATAGCGCTTATTATGTATTTCCTGAAATAAACGCCAGATACTTAGAAGGTAAGAAAGACCCGTCTTGGGATTTTGCATTGGAAATATTAGACAAAGCTCAGGTTGCGGTTGTTCCCGGATTTGCTTTCGGGCCGAATGGCGAAGGCCATTTAAGGATCAGTTTTGGCAGGAGCGAGGATGATATCAATAAGGCTTTTGACCGATTGGACAGACATTTTAAATTAAAAATGTAAATATCAAAATGCAAAATGATAATGTAAAAATTCAAAATATATTGTCATTTCGAATGAGCGGAGTGAGTGAGAGATCTCTGTAAGCGCATCGGATTAGATCTCTCGCATCCGCTCGAGATGACAAAGTGAATGTATGAAATTTATCTTCAAAAAAATATTACAACAATATTTAAAATATCTTGCAAAAATAACTTTATTAATCCATCGGCCGCAAATCATTGCTGTTGCCGGAAGTATCAATAAGACATTTACCAAAGATGAGGTTTGTCGCGTCCTGAATGAGGTTGGACTAAGCGCTAGGTCAAATCCAAGAGCGTTTAATACTGAAATAGGATTATCATTATCTATTTTGGATCTTTCCAGCGGATATGGTTCTTATGCAAAATGGTTACCGGTAATTTTGCGCGCGCCATTAAATATTTTCCAGAAAAATTTTCCCCGATTCCTGATATTGGAGTTCGGAATTTCCGATCCCGGAGATATGAAATTCCTTTTATCTGTTGTTAAGCCGCATATAGCCATAATTACGGATATCACGCAAAGATATATTGAAGGGTTTGATAACGTGGAGGAACTGATCGGCGAGTATGAATATTTGGCGGCACATTTGGACAAAAAAGGATTGCTGATTCTGAATTATGATAATATGAGAGTGAGAGCATTGGCAAAAATTTCCCGGGCCAGAGCAACATCCTTTGGCCTGGAAAATGGCGCGGACTGGAAAGGGGAGCTGGGCGGGGATAATGTCTGCCAAGCAGTTAAAATACAGGGCAAAAACAAGGAATTCAAGCTTATCCGCCATGGGATGCACCATGTTTATTCAGCACTTATTGGTCAAATAATAGCTTATGTTAGCCAAAAAAATAAGGTTTAATTATCGACAAAAACAATATTCAAATCCATTTTTTTCCCGCAATAACAGGGGGGCGCGACCTGGGAAAAAATGGCTTAAAAGGGTCATGTTTTTATTGATCTTAGCGGCCGTTTTAACCTTGGTTTGGTTTATTTATTTTTCTCCATACTTTAAGATAAAAAGTTTTAAAATCAACGGTTTGAATAGGATCTCCAGCGCTGAAATTGAAAATTCATTCTGGAGCCAGGCTGATAAAAGAAAATTATTTTTCAGTTCACAAAAAAATTTATTCCTATTCGATGAAGACGAATTTATTTCATCAATAAATGATAGATATAATTTTATTTCCGTAGAGCTTAAGAACGACCTGCCTGACGCTTTTATCCTGGATTTGAAGGAAAGGGAACCTATCGCGATATGGAATGAGGATGGAAATAATTTCCTGATTGATAATGAGGGGTATATCATAGTTCCGGCTTCACAGGCTGATTTTGATCAAAAAATGCCGATGATTGAAAACCATAGCGGCAATAAGGTTTCCGATAAAAAGATAGGCATCAGCCAGAAAAAAAATGATTTTATTTTAAACATCTTTACTGATTTCAAGGACAGCAAAATCGATTATCAAATTGAAAAAGTTTTCATTGAAAACGATGTCGACACCATAAAAGTCTTATTATCAAATGGCCCCTTTATTTTATTGAATTCAAGAGGGGACTCAGATAAGCAGATCGAGAAAATCTCGTCCCTTTATAGGGATATGCATAAGGATGAATTCGCTAAAAATGAGTATTATGACTTAAGATATGGCGACCGGGTTTATTATAAATAATCAACAGCTAGGCCGGCAGATTGACAAAAGTGCGTTTAATGTGGTAATATATATGGATTTGCTCCGCGGGCAGTTCCGCGGAATTTAATTATTTTTTAAAAAAATATGGGTTTCATAGATCCAGAGACAGCTTTTAAAATCGTGTTTTTTATAGCCATTGTAATTTTCTGCTTGGTTACGATCGGATTCTTTTTATTGGCTATGAAAATTTTATTGTTATTCATACCAGAGATAACCCTGATGGGCATAAATTTCAGCCATTAGGCCAAGTTATTGGCATTCTTATCTTATTGATGCTATACTTGGATTAATCTACATTATGCGAAGTGATATATATAATAAGACTATTTAAGCTTTAATCATTCCCCATGCATTATGGCTACTAAAATAATAATCGATCATCTGACTGATTTTCTTGATTATATTGAAATTGAAAAAGGTCTTTCCTCCAAAACTCAGGAAAATTATTCCCGTTTCTTGAATAAGTTTTTTAAATGGCTGAAAGATAATAAACTTGATAAGCTTACTCCGGACAGGCTGGACGCTGATCATGTCTGGAGATATAAAGTTTTCCTATCAAGACATATCGATCCGCGCACCAAACTGCCGTTAAAAAAGACTACCCAGAATTGTTATCTGATAGCCTTAAGGAGTCTATTGGATTTTTTTGTTGAGAAAAATATATCTTCCCTGCCGCCGAATAAAATAAAATTAGCCAGGGACAAGAATGATAAGGAAATCAAATTTTTGAAATTGGAACAGGTTGAAAGACTGCTCTCCTCCCCTAGCCCCAAAAGCATTATCGGTCTGCGCGACAGAGCGATTTTAGAAACATTGTTTTCCACCGGACTCCGAGTTTCAGAATTGGTCAGTCTGGATCGGGATCAGGTAAGGATAAGAAGTGGTGTGGATGATCTGGAGATTGTTATAACCGGTAAGGGCGGCAAGGTGCGCACGGTTTATTTTTCAGGACGCGCGATAAGAGCGATAAGGGATTATTTTGACAGGCGCATGGATACTGATGAGGCATTATTCATAAATTACAGTTCGGGAGGAAAAGAATCAACAGAGTCGCGCAGATTGAGTGTTAAAAGCATTGAGGATGTGGTCAAGAAATATATTAAGCTGGCGGGCTTGCCTGTTATGGCTACCCCACACACCCTGCGCCACTCTTTCGCTACCGACCTACTGTCTAATGGCGTCGATCTCCGCTTGGTGCAGGAATTTCTAGGCCATAAGAATATTTCCACCACCCAGATCTATACCCATGTCACAAGCAAGCAGTTAAGGGATATCCACAGAAAAATACATAGCAAAAGAAGGATATAAAAATTACGCTTGACACTTAAAAAATAATACCCCTTCTTCAAACGGAAAGGGTATTATTTTTTAAGTGTTTTACGGCAAGTATTCAAGCGGATTAACCGGTATCCCATTCGAACGGACTTCGAAGTGGAGATGCGATCCGGTTGTCATCCTGCCGGCGCCGGGAGTGCCCGGGAGGCCGCCTGAGAGCCCTATTGTCTGGCCTTGGACGACATACTCATCTTCTTTTACATAAATCTTAGAAACATGGCCGTATACGGTCGACAATCCGTCGCCATGGACGACCATGATATAACTATACCCTTTTCCGGCGTCTTTCGCCTTTGCCACATATCCGGAGGCCGCTGCTTTCAACGGAGTTCCCTGCCCGGCTCTTATGTCTATGGCAGGGTGCTCAAAGACATATTTAAACGGATATTCAGGATCATGGAAATATGCCGTTATTTTATTTTTAGGGACAGGCCAGATCAATCCGCTATCATTAAATTCTAATTTCTTTTCGGACATCTGGGCCATCTTTTCGCGGACAGCCTTTTCCAGCCCGGAAATCTCATTTGCCGCCTGCAACTGTTCTTGCTTGGCCGCCGCCAATAATCTTTGGAATTCTTTTTCCGACTGCTTGGTCTGGTCAAGGATGAAAGATTTATTTTCTTTTTCATCTTCCAGGGTTTTTTTATCTTCTTCCAGTTTTATTTTCAGTTGAGCCAATTCTTTCTGTTTTTCAGCAAGGGATAGTTTATTTTCTTCCAATTCTTCCCTGTGAGCCTTCAGACTGTCAAGACTTAATCCTATTTCCATGTTCAGATCTTCAAGATATTTTATCTGGTTCATGAATTCGGAGAATGAATTGTTCAGCAATATTATTTCCAATGTGCTTGCCAGATCCTGCTTGTTTATGAGCTTCAGGGCGGCTGCGATCTGGTCCTTTTCCTTCTCTATCTCCCTGTTCTTTTCGTCTATTTCAATGTCATTTTTCCTTATTTCAAGATTAGCTCTGTCTATTTCCGTTTCCGTGCTTTCAATATCCAATCCGAACTTGGCCAAGCGGTTTTCAAGGATGGACAGCTGATTGTTAAGACTGGCTTTTTCTTCCTGCTTTTGCCGGATCGCTTTAGCGTATAACTCCTGTTTTGACTGGATTTTTTTCGTCTGATCTTTCTTTGTCTGGATTTCTTTATTCAATTCCTTTATTTCATTATTCTCATCAATGGCAATCAGGTTTTTCAGATGAAAAAACTTAGGCGCAAAAACAAAGCCTAATATGAATAAAAATATGAGCGCATAGGTGATTTTTCTCATATGTTTATTATAACATAAAAAAAACCTACATTCAAAATGAATATAGGTTTTCATTTTGTCATTGCAATGACAAAGAAGATATTATAATTTATTGATTGCATTTTTCATTCTCTCCAAACTTTCTTTCTTTCCTAGCACATCCGCGATTTCAAATGGTCCGGGAGAAGCTTTGCGTCCAGTCAAGGAAACGCGCATCGGCCATAAATAATCCCCTACTTTCAAATCCTTTGCCTTAAGATATGCCATTACCCTCTCTTCTATTGATGTTTTTATCCAATTTCCTTCCTGAATTTCATTAAGCAGTTCGGCCATTTTTTCAAGATTGTTTTTCACTTCTTCTTTTGTTAATTTTTTCCAAATCAAAAGCTCGGATTCATATTCAATTTCCGAAAAGAAAAATTCAGTCCCCTCTTTGATATCTGACAGCTTTTTCATCCTTTCCTGTTCAAGCGCGACAACTTTTTTCAAAAAATCATCCCGTTTTTTCCTCTCCTCTGACGTTTTGGAAATATTTTCCGCCAGATAAGGCTTGCATAACGCAACCAATTCTTCCAGCGGCTTTTGTCTTATATAATACCCGTTAAAATAATCCAACTTTTCAACATCAAAAACAGCCGGGCTGATTCCGATATCCTCAATCCTGAATTTTTCTTGCATATCGGCCAATGACAAAATTTCGTTATCGTCTTTCGGATGCCAGCCCATCAGAACGCAAAAATTCAACAAACTTTCAGGCAGATATCCCTTGGCGCGATAATCCTCGACTGCGACATCACCCTGGCGTTTGCTCAATTTTCCGCCTTCTTTGTTCAAGATAAGAGATAGGTGGGCGAATTTTGGCGCTTCCCAGCCAAAGGACTTATAAAGCAAGATATTTTTCGGAAATGAAGCGATCCATTCATCGCCTCGTAATACATGGGTTATTTCCATGAGATGGTCATCGACTACATTCGCGAATTGATATGTCGGGATGCCGTTTGATTTTATCAGGACATGATCTTCCATGTCCGCGCATTTGAATGTGATATCTCCGCGCAATTCATCATGGACGACAATTTCTCCGTCCAATGGCATCTTTTGCCTGATCACATACCTTTCTCCGCCGCTAAGTCTTCCCAATACTTCTTCTTTGCTTAAATTACGGCAAATCCGGTCATATCTTGGCGCCTGTTTCTTTTCTTGCTGTTCTTTGCGCATGCTATCCAATCTTTCCGGCGTACAAAAACAATGATAAGCCTCATCCTTATCCAGTAACTCCTGGATGTATTTATTATAAATTTCGACTCTTTGGCTTTGTGTGTATGGACCGAAGCCGCCATCAATATGAGGACCTTCGTCAAAATTTATGCCTATCCAATCCAGTATTTTTATCAGATTTTCCACTGCTCCGGAAACTTCGCGTGATTGATCCGTATCTTCGATACGCAAGATGAATTTACCGTCCATGCTTTTTGCGGCTAAATATACGAATAAAGCGGTTCTTAGGCTGCCGATATGCAAATACCCTGTCGGAGATGGCGCAAAACGAGTTCTCATATTTTCCACAAATTACAAATCTTTCCACAAATATACAAATTTATGAGAAATAGATTAATAAATATAAATTCAATAATAAAGACAATATCAAGCTAATACTAGCAATAATCAGGATAATTTTCAACTTTTTATTCCTTGCCTCTAAATCAACCCTTTCTTTGCTTAAGATGGCGTTGGTCAGGTCGTTTAATAGATAGATGTATTTTTTGAATTTGAGCATAATAAAAAATTTGTCATTAAACTATTTTATCACTTCCTTAAATTTTTCTAAAAACACCTTAGTCGATTCGCGTCTGACAAAATGTATTTCTTCGAGCAGTCTTTCGCTATCGACCCATTTCCAGTCTTCATGGTCCCAGAATTTTATCTTGATATCATCGTTGTCGCCAAGGAATTCAGCTATGAATAACCCCTGTTTCTGTCCTTTGAACCCTGAGTATCTTTTGATCTGCGTTTTTATCATCTTGCCGAATTCATATCTGTGCATGTTTTTGAAGCTGGCAATCGTCTTGAATTTATCTGTTCCCAGCTCTTCTCTCAGCTCTCTCGCCCCCGCTTTTTCCAGTCCTTCTCATTCAGTGCCGCCCTGAGGTAGCTGCCAGTGCTCATATATATCTTTTATTTTTACAAGCAGGATCTTATATCCGCTGTCTTCCTTTTTATAAAGCATGCAGGCGACATTCGGTCTGTAAAAATGCGGCAGAACATATTTCCATTTAAAAAATTTCCATGGGAAAATAATGACCGCATCCGCCATCCTTCTCCATCGCCATGGCTCTAAAATCAATCTCCAGAGCCATTCCATCTTTATCGCTCTTATGAATCCTGGCGCTCTTTTCACTTTGCCGCTTATAAAATCAAGACTGCCTCCGACGCCCATTGCGATTTTTACTGACGGCATATTTTTCAGATTATGGTATATCCATTTTTCCTGTTTCGGATGTCCGAATGCCACAAAAATTATATCCGGCTCAGCTTTATTTATGTCTCCTATTAACAGTTTATTTTTTTCTTCTCCGCGCAGCCACCCCCCCTCTTCCAATCCCCACTCCCCCTTTTTAAATCCCTCTTCGGCGCCGGCAATGATCAGATCGGGAAATATTTTTTTCAGATTAGCCGCGGCCGATTTTGCGACGCCATCTTCCCCTCCCAATAAATAAACTGATTTTTTTTCTTCTTCCGCGATCCGGCAGATATCATAAATAAGGTCTGATCCATGGATTACATCCACCCTGCCTCCAAGGATAATACTTGCTAAAGCCAGTCCGAAACCGTCGGCTATGGCCAGGCTGGAATTGTTCAGGATATAAAAAAACTCTTCGTCTTTTAACGCCCTGACAACGAATTCAGGATTCGGGGTGGTTATCTGATTCTGTCCGGAAGACAGGAAAAATCTTATTTTTTTAAAAATTTCCTCTTTCGGCAAAGTTGATATGTTTATTCCGGCTATATTTATTTTATTCATTTATTTTACGCTGTTTTTTCTTATTTTTACGATTAATGCACATGATTTCCCCAGTTTAATCACTGTATTTTTGCAAATATAAGGTAAAAATAGGCTGATATTGTTTTTTACGGATATTTAAATGATACTATAAAGCCTTGACCTTGGCAAACGAGTATGCTAAGTTTTGGTATCAAATAAAATTTAATTCAAGGAGGAAAAAATAGGGAGGAAAAATAAACGGATTGCTTATGCAATCTTTTGATTAAAAATAAAAAAATTTGATATAAGGGGGGCTTTTCTATGTATGCATCAACGGCGACAGCGATGGCAGTAGAAAATGAACGCTCAATAAATATAAAAAAGGGGCCGTTTTCGGACCTGGAAAAGCTCTTAGGGCTCGAGCGCGACGATCTTGAATACAACTTTGATTCCGGAAGAGAGATGTCCATAAGGTATATATTGCCCTATGGGAAGAATATTAAGGGCAATCTTAAGACGATCCGCATCATAGAGGTGGTCGGGTATATGGCCAGCAAGATCGTTTCCCAGCTCGGCGAGACTCTTTATCAGACACATGATGTATCAAAGATAAGGGGCGGATACAAGGGCATGATTCCCGACGGAAGCGTGCTTGAAATATCCGTCACTCTTCGAAAGAGCCTGGGGAAAAAAAACGGCAAGGCACCGCATATTTTTCGCTGCAAGGTGAAAAAGGCGGGTAATGAGGAGGTGTTTGCCGCTGTTTTTCAGCTTGATTGCTGGGTCAACATCAGTAATAAGCTGTTAAAAGCTGTAAACAAAAAAATACAGAAACATCGGCGCTCTCTCATGTGAGAGCGCCTTTTTATTAGCTTAAAAATCACATCATATGAACAAATTATCGCTTGACACCTATTTCCAGTTATACTATCATTTAGTTAGCACTCTCCTATTTAGAGTGCTAAGAAATAATTTATAAAATATGTTTGATAAATTTACCCATAAATCACAAGAAGCGATAATAAATGCCCAGGTCATAGCGCAGGATAATGGTCAGCAGCACATAGAAGCCGTCCACCTGCTCGCCGCATTGCTTGAGCAGCCGGAAAGCCTGGTTAAGCCGGTTTTGGAAAAAATGAACATATCCATCGCATCTTTGGAAAAAACGGTCTGGAATAAAATTGAAAAACTTCCGAAGGAAACTGCTTCTTCCGGCTCTAATATCGGGATGGTGCAAGGAACCGCGGAAGTCGCTATGATTTTGGAACGCGCGAAAAAAGAAGCGGAAAAAATCGGAGATGAATTCATTTCCACCGAGCATCTTTTTTTATCTTTAATCGGAGTAAAATCAAAAGCCCAGGAAATTTTATTGAACTTAAAAGTTGAATATGACGCTGTTTTAAAAATTTTAGCCGAACTGAGAGGATCGCAAAATATTACCGATCCTGATCCGGAATCAAAATTCAGAAGTTTGGAAAAATATACTTTAAATCTGACTGAGCTTGCGAGACAGAAAAAGATCGATCCTGTCATCGGCAGAGATGAAGAAATCAGGCGCATCATGCAAGTTTTAACAAGACGCACAAAAAATAATCCTGTTTTGATCGGTGAAGCCGGAACCGGCAAGACCGCGATCGTTGAAGGTCTTGCGCAAAGAATCATCGCCGGCGATGTTCCGGAAACTTTAAAAAATAAAGAACTAGTCAGTCTTGACCTTGGCGCTATGCTTGCCGGAGCAAAATTCAGAGGCGAATTCGAAGACCGGCTAAAAGCGGTTTTGAAAGAAATAAAAGCGCACAGCGGGAACATAATCCTTTTCATCGACGAACTGCATACTTTAGTCGGCGCCGGAGCGTCTGAAGGATCCATGGATGCTTCCAATATGCTAAAGCCTGCTCTGGCCCGAGGCGAATTAAGGACGATCGGCGCAACCACCACCCGCGAATACCAGAAATATATTGAAAAAGACCCCGCTCTGGAAAGACGCTTCCAGCCTATTTATGTTTCCGAGCCGAGCATCGAAGATACGATCTCGATCCTGCGCGGAATCAAGGAAAGATATGAAGTCCATCACGGCGTCCGCATCACTGACGATGCTGTCATTGCGGCCGCAAAGTTATCAGCCCGCTATATAACCGACAGATTCCTGCCGGATAAAGCGGTCGATCTAATCGATGAAGCGACTTCGTCTTTAAGGATGGAAATCGAATCAAGCCCGGCTGATCTGGATAATTTAAAAAGAGAAATCAAAAGGATGGAAATAGAAAAAGCCGGATTGCTTCAGGATGTAAAAGAAAAAGGCGGACAGAAATTAAGAAATATCAACAAAGGATTGGGCGAGCTGAAAGAAAAAGCGAATCAATTAGAGCTGCATTGGAAAAATGAAAAAGAAGTCATCGCTAAGATCAGGAATTCAAAAAAGAAAATCGATGAATTGAAAGCCCAGGCGGAAATAATCGAACGCAAGGGCGATGATCTGACCCGTGTCGCCGAGATCCGTTATGCCGAAATCCCGAATCTTGAAAAGGACGTGAAAAAGGGAGAGGCTCAATTGGCTAAAATCCAGCGCGGCGGCCAGCGGATATTAAAAGAAGAAGTCGATGAAGAAGATATTGCTAAAGTCGTTTCAAAATGGACCGGCATTCCTGTTTCCAAGATGCTTGAAAGCGAAATCAAGAAACTGGCGAAGATAGAAGAAGAACTGAAAAAACGCGTTGTCGGCCAGGATGACGCGATAAAAAGCATCGCCAACGCCCTAAGGAGATCCCGCGCCGGAATCAGCGAAGAAAAGAAACCGATCGGCTCCTTCCTCTTTGTCGGGCCTACCGGCGTCGGCAAGACGGAGCTGGCGAAGGCATTGACCGAGTTCATGTTTAATGACGAAGCGGCGTTGGTCAGGCTGGATATGAGCGAATTCATGGAAAAACACAGCGTAGCCAAAATCATCGGCTCTCCTCCGGGATATGTCGGCTATGACGAAGGCGGTCAATTGACTGAACGAGTAAGGCGCAGACCGTATAGCGTCATACTGTTCGATGAAGTCGAAAAAGCGCACCCGGAAGTATTCAATGTCTTATTGCAGATTTTAGACGACGGACGGCTGACAGATTCAAAGGGTCGTGTCGTGAACTTTAAAAATACGATCATCATCATGACCTCCAATCTTGGCAATGAAGTCATCAAGGAGTACTCTATCGGATTTGCCGATCATGGCGATACAGAAAAAGATGAAAAGAAAATGCGCGACGACGAGATGAAAGAAAAGATCGACCGCATCTTGCGCGAACACTTCAAATTAGAATTCCTGAATCGTATCGATGAAATCGTGATATTCAAGAGCCTGACCAAGGACGCTCTGACGATGATCGTAAATTATGAAATCGCCAAAGTAGAAAAGAGGCTGAAGAATAAAGATATTACGGTAAAGATCGCGAACAAGGTAAAGGCGATGCTTGCCGAAAAAGGATATGATGTAACATTCGGCGCTCGCCCATTGAAGCGGATAATCCAGAACATAATCCTGGATGAATTGGCTCTCATGATCATCGAAGGATCGGTCAAGAATGGAGATACGGTAAATATAGACTTGGGGCTCAAAGATAAGATCCAGATGACGGTAAAATAGGTAAAAAGCCGGGGCATCCCCGGCTTTTCTTAATGTAAGCCAAAAAATAATCCCACCCAACCCCCGTTGTCAGGGAGATTTTTTTATTTGTCCAACTTCCTTATTTATATTATAATTATAGATATGAAAAAAATCAGCAAGAAACTTTTTATAATAACATTCTGCGCGGCCGTCATCTTTTCATCGATGCCGAGGGGAGTATTGGCGGAAGGCTTTAATCCGAATTATATAATAAGCGACAATGAGATCCTTGATTACAATTCGATGAACCTTGAGAATATACAGGAATTACTTAAAAGCAATAATAGCTATCTGGATTCCTATTCGACCCAGAATCCTGATGGCAAGACGATGACAGCGGCGGAAATAATTTACGATCGCGCGACTGTAAATAAAGTGAATCCTAAATTCATCCTGGTTTTATTGCAAAAAGAACAGAGCTTGATAGAAGAATCTTCTCCGAAACAAAGCCAGCTTGACTGGGCGGCCGGCTATGGATGCCCGGACGGAGATTCATGCAATACCCGTTGGAAAGGCTTCTGGAAGCAGGTTAACAGCGCTTCTCTCCAGTTCCGTGATTACATGGATAACCCGCATCTCTACACCTATAAATCAGGCGGAACATACACATTCACCAATCCCTACTCGACAACCGTCAAAGATTCCGTTGTCGTTACGCCGGTAAATCAGGCGACAGCTTCTCTTTATAATTATACCCCGCATGTTTATAACGGCAATTTTAATTTTTATAAGATATGGCAGCGTTATTTCACGAAAAATTATCCGGACGGCTCTTTGATCCAGGCTCAGGGAGAGGCGGGAGTGTGGCTTATCCAAGACGGGAAGAAAAGGCCGTTCACAAGCAAGGGCGCTCTTACTTCAAGATTTGATATGAATAAGATCCTGTCCGTCAACAAGACTGATCTGGATAAATATGAAAAAGGAACACCGATAAAATTCGCCCAATACTCATTAGTGCGTTCTCCGAGAGGGACGATATATCTTCTGGCGGATGACAAGAAATATGGCATAGCGAGCCAGGATGCGTTCAAAAAAATCGGATTCAACAGGGATGAAGTCGTAACCGCAAGCTGGGAAGATATAGATTCCTATGCCGAAGGCGCGCCTATCACGGCTACGTCCACTTATCCGACAGGGGCGTTGCTGCAGAATAAGATGACCGGCGGCGTTTATTGGGTCATAGAAGGGAAAAAAGCCCCGATATGGGACAAGGCGTTCCTGAACACGAAATTCAAGAATAAAAAAATAATAAGAGTCGCTCAGACTGAACTCGATACTTATCCGACGACGGATCCAGTCTTATATGGCGATGGCGAACTATTGAAAGCGCCCTTATCGGCCGCTGTATATGTCATAACAGGCGGACAAAAGAAGCTGATCGCTTCCGGCAAGGTATTTGAAGATCTCGGCTATAAATGGTCCAATGTGATAACGGTAAACACTAAAGTGCTGCACCTCTATCCAGACGGAGAACCGATTACGACGACAGAATCGTCATCTTCCTCATCAACAAGTTATACTCAGAATAATTCCCAGATTTCTCAAAGATAATGCTGAATTTTTTTATTTTTTATCTCTAATCTTGATCACCCTGTATGTCTATCGTATTCTCAGCCATCGTTCCGCATTCCCCTCTTTTTATCCCTTCAATCGGCAAGGATAATTTGAAGCGGCTGAAAAGCACGATCAAGGCGCTCGGCAAACTTGAAGAAGAGCTGTATGCGAGCCAGCCTGATACGATCCTGATTATCTCTCCGCATGGCGTCATCCAGCCGCATTCTTTCGGCATGAATCTGAGCCCTGAATATGATTGCGGTTTTGAGCAATTCGGCGATTTCAGCACGAAAATGCGATTTGCCGGCGATGTCGGACTAGCTTATAAAATAAGGGAAAGGATGGAAACAAGAGCGCCGCTGCAGCTTATGAGCGAGACGGATCTTGACCACGGCTGCTCAGTGCCTCTATTCATGCTGGCATCGCATATGCCGAATGTAAAAATAATCCCCATTTATTACTCCGGGCTTGATCTGGAGGCGCATTTTAAATTCGGCCAGCTTCTGCGCCGGGAATTGCTTGTGAATAAAACACGCGTCGCGGTAATCGCATCCGGAGATCTTTCACACAGCCTGACAAAAGAAGCCCCGGCAGGATATTCGCCGAAGGCTAAAAAATTCGACAAGAAAATAATTGAGCTTTTATCGGAATGGAAGACTGCCGACCTTTTGAGTATTGATAAAAAAATATTGCGCGAGGTCAGCGAATGCGGCCTGAAATCAATCGTTACCCTGACTGGCATACTGGACGGGCACAAGCACGAACCGCAGATACTTTCTTATGAGTTCCCTTTCGGCGTCGGTTATCTCACTATGGATTTTCGTCTTTAGCCGGTTTTTTAGACGAGGCTACTTTAAAAAAATATTTCCATCTCTCCCCTGTCTTGCATAATTCCTTCGTGTCGTTCAGGCACATCTCGACAAAGCTTTTCGGATTTTCTTTGCAAATCTTAAAAACAGAATTTCTCTTGAAATTAGGTATGCCCAGTTCCTTTATGATCCTTAAAGCCAGATCCTGCCATTCATAAGCAGGCGGTTTTTTTTGTTGCCGCGCCTTGAATAAACTAGCTAAATCTTGGAACCCGTCATTTATTTGCATATTCTTATTGTAATTTTTCCATAAATAGCCTAAAATGTAAACCATCACCTGGATTAACGATAACTCCAATAATATGACGAGGATATTAAAAATAACCATAAATCCGAATCCGATACTCCGGAAAGTCTCGGAAGAGATAAGTCCGGAAGAAATAGGCTCAAAAAAAATAAATGAGCTCTGTTTGAATATGGCTGAAACGATGGTTAAAAAAGACGGCGTCGGGCTTGCCGCTCCGCAGGTCGGGAAAAATATAAGAGCGGTTGTGGTCAACACCAAAGATGGGCCGGTATTCATGGTCAATCCGAAAATCAAGAATAAATCGCTGACAAAAGAATGGGGCGAAGAAGGATGCCTGTCAGTGCCGGGCGTTTTTGGCCAAGTCAAAAGGCATAAAAGCCTGATCTGTGTTTTTTATGATATCAAGGGCAAAAAGAATCAGATGAAAGCAAAAGGCCTTCTTGCTCGTGTGATCCAGCATGAAATAGATCATCTTGATGGCATCTTGTTCATCGATAAAGCGAAGGATATAAAATAATGTCATTGCGATGACAATTGTTATGAAAATTAAAACGATTTTTATCGGGACTCCCGATTTCGCGCTCCCCTCCTTAAAATCATTGCTTCAGGATGATTTTTTTGATATTGTCGGAGTTATTACCCAGCCGGATAAAAAAGTAGGCAGGAAACAAATTTTAACACCTCCTCCCGTCAAAGAATTAGCTCTGAAAAATAACATTCCTGTCTGGCAGCCGGAGTCAATTAAGAATTATCAATTACCGATTACGGATTTGGATCTGATTGTTGTTGCCGCTTATGCAAAAATTATTCCTGAATCTATTTTAAATTATCCTAAATACGGCTGTATCAATGTGCACGGGTCGCTACTTCCCAAACATAGGGGCGCTTCATGCGTGCAGGCCGCGATTTTGAATGGCGACAAAGAAACGGGTATTACGATAATGAAAATGGATAAAGGATTAGATACTGGCCCGATAATCTATCAGGAATCGGTTGCAATCGAACCGAAGGATACAGCCGGTTCGCTATACTACAAATTATCAGACCTAGGCGGAAAAATACTTCCAGAGACTGTAAGGAAATATATAAACGGAGAATTGGCAGCTGTTCCGCAAGATGATGCCAATGCGAACTATGTTGGCATGCTCAAAAAAGAAGATGGCAAAATCGATTGGTCCAAAGATGCGGAATTCAATGAGAGATTTATCCGCGCAATGCAACCATGGCCAGGAGCTTTTTCTTCCGTAGACGAACTAGGCATGAAAATTACGGAAGTCGAACATAAACCAGTTAAAGCAGATAAATATCAGCAAGGTGAGTTATTTTTGTATGAAAATAAATTAGCCATCCAATGCGGCAAAGATGCTCTGCTGATCAGCAGACTTCAGCTCGAAGGCAAGAAAGAATGCGGTTCAGACGAGTTTTTGCGAGGCTATAATGGCTATATAGGAAAGATATTGAAATAATCTATAATTTTCCCTATAATACAAAAATAAAGCACCCGCATCATGCCGTTGGCAGATACGGATACTTTAATCCCCATGCCCCGACAAATTTATAGACTAGAATGGAATAATATCTATTTTTTGTCGGTGTAGCGCCATTCTATAGCAATCACATCATAAGTCAAGGCTGAAATGGTAGATAAATTGTGATTTTGCTGTGGATTTTTTATTTCCAATAATATGCCGCCATCGTCTAACGGCTAGGACGCCAGGTTCTCATCCTGGTAATCGGGGTTCGATTCCCCGTGGCGGTACATAATATGAAAAACAGACATTTTATACGTGTCTGTTTTTAGTTATTTGCGCTCGCCTTTCTCGCCCCTTTCTCACCTGACCCGAAATGGTGCGCGATTTCATGCTTAAGAGTATTATCAATTTTTGCCTTAACCTCCTCTTCAGTAGAGCAATACCTTAAAATCGCTTTTCTGAAAATCGTAATCTTA
Organism: uncultured Gammaproteobacteria bacterium; assembly: GCA_964360445.1. Lineage (GTDB taxonomy): Bacteria > Patescibacteriota > Patescibacteriia > Patescibacteriales > JAKAJF01 > CAYHWE01. Next base: position 35,936 of record CAYHWE010000003.1, read on the forward strand.
TCCGGCAAAACAGCTCCAAAATTCAACCTTTTTGATTGCGCAAAGCCTTCGAATAATCCGAATAAAGAATCGCCCATATTCAATCCTAATTTACTTATCTGTTCTTCAGTCGGACAGTCTTCAACTACAATGGCAACATTATGCATCTTTTCCCTTGTTGGCTCCGGAAGGCTGGCAAAAGCCTCGTCCACGTAATCATCAAATTGTTCATTAATCATTTCCATAAGACTAAATTTAGCCTAATTAAATGGTTTTGGCAATAAAATATCCTTTGACAGCAACCTGTTTATATATTATTATAAAAGCATAAATAACTGCCACCTGGTAGTTTTTTATTATTCGGGGATCGTCTAACGGTAGGACTCCAGGTTTTGGTCCTGGCTATTGGGGTTCGAATCCCTATCCCCGAGCCGCGAAAAGCGGCTGCGCCGCCTCGCGGCAAGGCCGATTTGAGCGAGCCCCGAAGGTGAATAACCATTAACCTTGCCACATAGCATAAATACGCTTCAAAACAAAATTAAACCCGCGACAGGATTCCTTCGCGGGTTTTATGTTTTTTTGAGTCTTTCGCAATCCCTAAGGACCTGCTCGTAAAAATTTAAAAAGGACCAGACTCCTGCCACTAATTCTTTGTTTTTTATCATAAGCAGAAATACTACGCTATCCCCTCTTTTCGGCTCCGGAAGATTATTTATGACGCTCAGTTCAAACATGGGGATATATAGTCCATCAACCATGCGGGGCCTCATTTCTCTTCCGCAATTGAAATCAAAAGGAAAAGTGTTATTGCCTCCGCCTATCAATCCATGGCAATGTCCATCTTCCTTGAGGAATATTTCCACTATACCCTCGAAAATGGTCACGACCCGGCCTCCTTTGTTTTCATCTATATATCGATAAGCTATCATACTCACCTCCTTGTATTTTTTTAACCATATTAGCAGATTTTATTATTTTTACAATACCGCCGTGACGTACGTCCCATTATTTACAAATCCGCGAAATCATGCTACACTCTCCGCCTATTCAAACAAGCAAGCTGATATGGAAATAAAAAAAATTAAAAATCAGGCGAGGCGGATCAAGAAAAAAAATAGCCGTGTCTGGCTATTTTTTAATCCGAAAAAAATAACAGCAGCAATCACAGCGTTATTTTTCGTCGCATATGCAAAAGCAATATGCGCCGCCAATGCCGATCAATTACTTTGGGGCGGACGCGAGGACGAAGTCCGGATCATAACAGGTCTTGGCAGCAGGGATCCTCTATTTATCATCGCCGGGCTGATACGAGTCATATTAAGTTTCCTCGGCATCCTGGCGCTGGCAATAATAATGCTGGCAGGATTCAAATGGATGGTTTCCGGCGGCAATGAAGAAAAATCCGATGAAGCGAGAAGGATGCTGTTCAGCGGGATAATAGGACTGATCATAATCCTGGCCTCTTTCGCTCTGGCAAGTTATCTGATAAACAATTTGGCTGATATAATCGGTATCTTGTAAGAAAAGCAGCCTGGTCCAGCCAAGCTGCTTTTCTCTTCCTGTTTCCAATTATTTTAAATCTTAGAATATTTGCCTACCGCTATCAGGCTAGCCAGTATATTTATCACTACGGCGCCAAGGAATTGGAGTCCGAAAATCTGGATAAAGTTGCTTTTGAAATAAGATATGATGTTGATACTGTAATCCACGAAGAAAGCCTCTATGTAAGGCTGTAAAAGGCCTAGAAACGGGTAAAATAATGCTATCACCACTAAACAGCCCAGAAGAGCGTAAATAATGCCTGAAACCAGATAAGGGGCCTTTATAAACCAATTGGAAGCCCCTACAAGCCTCATAATGCCTATTTCCTTGCGATGTGTGTAAATTGCCACTCTGATAGAGTTGTAAACCACCAAAAGCGTGATAAAGATGAAAATTGAACTTAAGATTATGCCGACCTGGTTTATTTTATGGGAAATCGTATTTATCTTATTCAGAAGCGATTTATGATCTTCAAAATTCCTGGATTCGATTATGTCGCTGTCTATCTTGTTCAACGACTCGATAAGGCTGTTATACTGATCCGTGTTTTTCGGCTGGATGACCAGGATCGGGGTCAATGGATTTTTTCCGAGTTCGCGCAAGCCGTCTAAAATTTCCGGATTATTCTTATGCTTGACTTTAAAACTTTCGAGCGCCTCCGCCTTTGACACATATTTCACATCTTTAACATCTTCAAGGCCGCCCACTTTCGCTTTCAGGGCAAGTATCTGCATTTCCTCGGCATCCGTCTTGATGAACAGATTCACGTCTATCTTATCTTTTATTGAAGTTACCGCCGCCTTGGTTATTATATTTACCGTCAGGAGCATATTTACGGTAAAAAGAGCGAGGACTATTATCATGACCGTAACCAAAGACAGCCAGATATTGCGGAAAATATCCTGGAAACTGAATTTTATGACTCTGAAGAAAGAGATAAGAAGCATGGATTTTTAAAATATTTTGTTTAAATTTTACAGCCAAGAACCGCAAGCTCGCTGTAAAATTTAAACAAAATGCAGTATATTTTTTAAAGATGTTAAAGAATATATTTTCCGACCGCCTGATCGCTGACGATCCTTCCCGCCTCAAATGTGATCACCCTTTTCTTGAGGCCGTTCACAACTTCTCGGTTATGCGTCACCAATACTACTGTCGTTCCGAATTTATTTATTTTCAGAAGCAGATCGATGATCTCATTGGTATTTATCGAATCAAGATTTCCAGTCGGCTCATCCGCCAATAATATTTTCGGCCTATGCACAAGACTTCTCGCTATGACAGTCCTCTGCTGTTCACCGCCGGAAACTTCCTGGGGATAACGATGCATTTTTTCTTCCAATCCGACTATTTTCATCACCTGAGGCACGATGCTTTTTATTTTTTGCGGCGCGTGTCCGCAGACCTGCAAGGCGAAAGCGACATTCTCGAACAGGGTTTTTCTCGGAAGCAATTTGAAGTCCTGGAAAACAACTCCGATCTGGCGGCGCAAAGTCGGGATTTCCGACTGCTTCAGGTCAGTGATGTCCCATCCGCCTATAATGATCCTTCCGTCATTTATTTTTTCCTCACCGATCAGAGTCTTGACCATCGTTGTTTTTCCCGTTCCGGACTGTCCGACCACTGAAACGAACTCTCCTGGCTTAATATGGAGATTGAGCTGATTCAGTGCTTTCAGGCTCGGGTCGTATATTTTTGTTACATTTTGAAAAATTATCATATTTATTGCGTTTCGCCGGCTGACGAAGATTTTTTAAAACCATAGTTCAAAAGGTCTTTCGTTTCCATGATGCTGTTTGTTTTCGTGCTCTCGCCCATCGTTACGACGATTATATCTTCATTGTTCTTGTTTTTCGCCCTTGTCATCAGGCAATATCCAGCCTCATCAAGATAACCGGTCTTCGAGCCTGTTATTTTCAAAGTAAAATCATTGACCAAGCTGTTCGTATTCCTGATCCTATGCGGTTCTTTCGTATTCCTGGTCGTGAATGAATATTCGCTCATCGTGCTCGCATTCTGGATCGTCTGCTCCTTGAATACTTCTTTAGTTATTATAGCATAATCAAAGGCAGTGGTTATGTTTTCCGGAGACAGTCCTGTCGGTTCGATGAACTTTGTCGATGTCGCGCCCCAGCCTGAGACAGAATTATTCATCTGTCCTATGAATTCATCTCTTGCCAGGCCGGAAACGCGGACCAATGATTCAATCGCATTATTCGCGGAGCCGACAAGCGCGGAATAAATCAGGTCTTCGATGCTCAACGTGTCGCCGTCATCCACTTTCAAGCGCGCCGATTCCCATTTATTATCCACATACTTATAATTATATTCCTCATCCTGCAGGCTGTAAGAAACGATCTTGCTCAAAGTCGGCTGGGTATCGAGGAATATTTTGACTGCAATCAATTTTGTCAGGCTGGCCAATGACAGCTGCGTTGTCGGATTCTTGTCGTAAATTATTTCCCCGGTATTTTCGTTCATGACGACAGACGCTTTTCCGGAAAAATCCGGATCAGAGCCGACACCAGAAGAAGGAATCCCTGCGATCCTGCCGTTTTCGGAAATTACCGACAGCGGCTCAATCCTGACATCCGCGATTCCTGATCCAAGGGAAGCGATCTTGGCAAACGCGTTTTTTTCAAGATCAATGACCCTGTCCGGATGGATCCTCCTATCCGGGCCATAATCATTTATGGTAACATCGACAAATTTCCCGTTATCAGCGTTATAAACGCGTATCTTCGAGCCTTTCGGAAAATCCGGCGAAGCGGCGTAATTTCCCGATTTGTACTTGTACCAACTCGCTTTTCCGACAGCAAGCGCGTTCGGATTTTCAAAAACAGCGATTCTCGCGTAAGGCAGATGAATCAGCGAGCGCACGAATTTTTTATCCGGAAAATCGGTTGTCGGCAAAGGCCGCCAGGAATTGAAGTTCTTGTCAAAATAAAAAACCTGTTTATAATAGCCAGAGGATGTCGCATAGCTGAACTGGATATAAAAAGGCTTATGATTATCATAAGCGGCCTTGTTCCTGAATTCGAATTGATAAACATCGCTTAATTTTTCAAGCTGCCATGGCATATCCATTTTTTCATTCAATTCAACCACATCCACTCCCGTTGATTCATTCAGGATTCCCGGCACTAACGATAATTTCAGCGAATCGTCGAAAGCGCTGACCGTATAACCCTTCGCGATCGTATTCTTATCCAGACTTATGTAATAATTCCTGTTTTCTTCTCCTTCGGCGTTAGTCGCAAAAGAAAAAAGAAGCAAGAATAGCGAACAAAATAATATTTTTTTAAACATCTATTTGAGTTGACTTCAATTTTTTAAAACAATATAATTATAACATGAATCAAAGTCAAAAGGCAAAATTATAATCTAAAATTTTAAAATCAAATTCAGCGGGATTAGTATAATGGCAGTACGCTTGCTTCCCAAGCAAGAAGCACGAGTTCGATTCTCGTATCCCGCTCAAAATAAAAAACGACCATATAGCCGTTTTTATTGCATGCCCTTTTAGTTCAGTGGCAGAACAACGGTATCGTAAACCGTGAACGTCAGTCCGATTCTGACAAAGGGCTCAGACTATGATTCCTGATTATTCTTCTTCTCGAAAAAATAATAATACCATCTGCCGGGATTATTATTTTTTTTGTCTGAAAAATCTTTCAAGCCGGGAATGTTGAACAGGACATCGTCCGACTTTGTCGGCTCCCCTTTTTTGATCTCAGAATTATTTTTTATGACCGCCACTTCTTCCCCGTCTTTCTTCAGCCCGAAATTAAGGCGGGCCTGCTCTTCCAGGAATTGGTCCGACTCCAGATAGTCCAGCATTTTCTTCAGATCGCTGTTTTTTCCTTCTATTTTTTTTATATCGCCTTCAATCTCCCTTATCTCATTTTCAATCGTCTTCCTTTGCTTGTAATTCTTGCTTAATGGGACGGCGATCAGGATCAGGATAATGACGCTGAGCGCGGCAACGATCCTTTGGTTCGCGAAAATATTTTTTTTATATTTTTTTTCTCTGGGCAGCATAAGATTATTATAGCGCTATCTTGCTTTCGGCGTCACCCAAAATCCCATATATCTGCCCAACATAAGCCTTGTCTGGGCTTCAAGACCAGGGAATGACCCGAAAAATATGATACTCAAGGGAAGGATCAGCCATTGGGCTATCATTACGATATTTTTTCCTATGCCATAATTTTTCGGCCGTTTCGGCAGCAAGAGATTGGAAACTATGGCTGATAATACTAGTCCGCCCATAGCGATGGTCATAAGAGTCCTTGAAACTACCGGAAGATTGCCGGAAAGGACGGTCGTATTGAAAGCATCGCCGCCTAAAAGCATGGGCAGCCATCCGATCACGCCTATGATCAGGGCGTTAGTCGCCCAAGAATGGAATCCGTAAAGCTGGTTGAAAATCTTGCTCAGCATATCTCTCTTCGGGATCCTGTCCCAATTTTTCATAGTGTTGAAAATAAGATACGGCACATTTTCCACGCCCCAGCCCCATCTTCTCTGCTGCTTATAAAGGTTCCTCATTGTTTTTTTTATGCTCTCATCCATGCACACATCCATCGATACGGAAAAATACAGAGGCTCGACGCGGTAATCTCCGTTGTAATGGAGATAGCAGTGCCAAAAAATCCTTGAGTCCTCGCTGACCATTTTTGTCGACCAAAATCCGATATCGACAAGCGCTTTCCAGCTCATAGAATGAGAAGAGTAAGTCGCCAATTTCTCGACTCTGATCTGTTGCATCATCTGCCAGAAGGTATTTGAAGACGCGGCCACTCTCGCGAAAAAAGGCGCTTCCCAGATATTATTATGATAGACAGGAATCGGCTGATAGCTTGCCTGGTGCGGCTTTTCCACGGTCAGAAATCTGTGCGTCAGGCAATAAAAATAGCCGCGGTTGATGATCGTATCGATATCAAAAACGCTGACAATAATCTTATCATAATCAATTCCTTCTTTGTCGATGATTTTTTCTTTTACCTCCCGGGCCGCCCAGGCCTGGTTCGCGCCCTTGCCCTTTATCTCTCCTTCAATGCCGTCAGGATGGATTGTAATCAAAAAATTGCGGAAATACTTTCCGAATTCCTGTTCTATCGTTTTCGCCCGCTCCATAGCTTCATGTCCGCCCCGCTCTTCGATCGCAAGCACCATGATCATATTCTTCGTCGGATAACCATCATTGACAACAGCCCGGAAGCTCGGCCTTATAACATCCAGACTTTCATTGTATGTCGGAAAAATGATCAGATGCGCAAGTTCATCGATGCTCTCCAGTCTAAGACCGGCCTTTGACAAGTCAAGACCTCTGCATTTTTCTTCCCAATCGATCCTCATATTCTGTTTTAATTTCTTATAGCTGACAACAAGATGGATGCCTAGATAAGCGACAAGCAAAAGCCAGTAAACATCGAACGCGACTATGAAATAAGCGACCCAGATCGGTTTAAGATAAGAAAGCGCGACCAAGATTATCAGAGTAGCCCATGACAAAAAAGCCGGGAGCATCTCGAGCCCCCTGTAAATCTTATAATCCCTGCCAGACAAATCACCCGCTTTTCCAATTTTTAGATAATCCATATATTTTGAATAAGAAATTTTTTATCGGATTTTCCAGATACCCCATCATCATCCTTGAATTCGTAACCAGAAGATATCTGAACAGATCAGCCGTTTTTTGCGCCCTTGTCACATTAGCGAATTTCATCTCCCTGATGGCCCTGAATACGCTCTCCGTCGACAACTCATCGGCTTCGATCATTGCATATCCCATTCCTAAATTTTTCAGGATATGTGTATCCGAAGTCGCTATGAATGGCTTCCCGAATTCTTTGGCCACCCTTTCTCCGCCCTTATTAAGATTGAATATCTTCGAATAAAACCAGGAATATTCGATCGCGTCGAACAGGTTTATATATTTTCTGAGATTTTTCAAGCCGACAGAATAAACAGCCCCGAAATCAGGATGTGGCGCTATGACAAAAATCTCCGGATGGTCTTTTTTGTATCGCTCCAGTTCCTTGATAGTAGTTATCTTCTCGACACTCTTATCACAATTCAGGATAAGAACGTGCTTTGAAAATAAAAAATCCCTAAGCTCGGTTTCTATTCCCGGTATCAACAATATCCCTTTTGATTTCGCATAATCGCCGTATTCTTCCTTGTAAACGAATTTCTGATGCGATGTGAAGGCCAGGACATTGAAATCAAGCGCGCGCGCGTAATCTATCAGTTCATACACGCTGTAAGAAACGATTTTCTTCCAATTTTCTCCGTCCAAAGGATCTTCTTTCGTATGTAAGTGCAGATTGGTTTTTAATTTCATGGGATTGCCACAAATCTAGCTGCAAATATTACAAATATTTGCGCCGTCTTTATTAAAATTTGCAGATTATTACATTTCTATGTCTTCGAGTCTGACATCCTTGCCCTCTTCAAGTTCGCCCTCTTTGATAAGATTATTGTCGTTGTTTTTATGGATCGCGGGATGATTATTGGCTGACGGCCTCTGTTCCGGTTCTTTTATATCCTGTTTTTTCGGAGCCGGATCAGGCATCCTTTCTTTGCCTTTGAAATCGACAATCTTCTTTCTTGTCAGATCGCTCAGGGAAAGCTCTTCGCCCCTATCTCCGCCGCCTTCAGCCCTGCCATCATGACGGCTGTCCGGCTTTTGGATATTATCTCTCCTGTCTATTTTTTGCAATTCCTGTTCTTTTGCTTTCATCCTGAATTCAGTATCTCTCCTTTTTTCATTTTTAGCCGTGCTCAGACAGTCTTTGCAGAAAATAGGGCGTATTCCGTCCGGCACAAAAGAAATTTTGGTTTCCTTCCCGCAACGCGAACAGATCGCGCTATTCTTCGGAGGTTCATTCCTTGTGTCCGGCTGCCATGCCCGAGAACTTTTCTCTATTTCCCGTTCCCGCCTTTCCGGTTCTCTTCTGAATGCCGGCTCTTCTCTTTTAGGCTCCCTGAATTCCTTAAATTCCTTTTTTTTGGGAACTTCGCTGGTTCTTTCTTCATCGATACTTTCATGCCAACGGGAAATCTTCTCTTCGACTTCCCCCCTGCCTCTTGCGTATCTTTCTCTTGAGACATTGATCACTTTTTCAACATTTCCGGTTTTTTCTTCCTCTGTCAATGGCGCCAAACCTCTTGCCGAAAACGGATCGGAGGCGATACCATCGATCATCAGTTTCAGATAAAATTCATACTTAGGCAGATTCACTATATCCTCTTCTAAAAATGTCGGCGTAAATTCCTTCACTAATTCTTCCGCGTCAGCGGCGCCTACCCTGAAAACGATCAGAGTTCCGACATTGCCGAAAACAGCCGGCTTTACTTTTTCTCCCAACTGTTCGATATATTGATGGGCCATGATCAGGTTAAGGCGGTATTTTCTCGCCTCTGAAAGGATATTCGCAAAACTGTCTGTGGCAAAATTCTGGAATTCATCGACATAGAGATAAAAATCCCTTCTTTCGTTTTCCGGAATATCAACGCGGCTCATGGCAGCGAGCTGGATTTTCGTAATCATCATCGAACCGAGCAATGCCGAATTATCTTCTCCGATCCTACCCTTGCTCAAATTCATGATCAAAATTTTCCCCTCGTCCATAATCTCTCTTACATCGATAGAAGATTTGACCTGGCCGACTATGTTACGGATCAGGGAGCTTGATAAGAATTGTCCGACTTTATTCTGGATCGGAGATACGGCTTCGGACGCGAATTTATCCGCGTATCCGGCGAATTCATTGACCCAGAAAGATTTCACTACCGGATCCTGGATCTTTTCAACCACCTTTTTCCTGAAAGCCTTATCGGAAAGCATCCTTGTAACCGCCAGGAGGGTCGAGCCAGGGTAATCCAAAACAGCCAGGATCGCATTGCGCAGGATATATTCCAGGCGAGGCCCCCAGGAGTCGGCCCATAATTTTTGGAACACGCCTAAAAGGCCGGAGGCGACAAGATGCCTCAGGTGCGGCTCAACGTGTTCGACAACGTTAAAAGCGATGGGGAATTCCATATCCGACGGATTGAAATAAACCACGTCATTGATCCTGTGCGCGGGGATATATTGGATGACTTTCTCCGCAAGATCGCCGTGCGGATCGACGATCGCGACGCCCTTGCCCGCCCTTATATCTTCAATGATCATATTCTCAAGAATGGTTGATTTTCCCATTCCGGTTTTTCCGATCAGATACATATGGCGTCTCCTGTCATCAGCTTTTATGCCGAATCGCCTGTGCTGATTGCGGAATGTCGTTTCCGCAAAAATTGTGATTGGATTATCTTTATTATTGTTCATAAATATTTTTAAGCGAATGGTAAATTAGCAGGTGGCGTTCCTTTTTCTATTTCGTCCTTTTTACTTTCTTTTTTCTCCTGTCTTATTTGTTCTTGCGGAGCGATGAATTCTGCCGGCGCCGGCTCTTCTTCAAAAATAGACTCCAACGGCTCCAGCAGGTCTTCACTGACGGTTTCCGCGCCGACCGGGAGGCTTGATGGCGGTTCAGCTTTTCTTCCCGGAGCCTTTTGAATCAAAGGAGCTTTTACCACGCTCTCGATCGGGAAATGCCAGATTGTCGCCAGTTCTTCCGTATTCAGAATGCCTGGCAATCTGCCGGCAAAACCATCCCTGTTCATATAATTCCTTACGATGCTTGATTTCTTCTTATTCAGCCTTGATTCCTTGAAAAAATAAGCGGTAGAAGTCATTGTTTTTTTAGTGTCTGGCTTGAAGCTGTTTAAATCTAGGGCGGTAAACTGTTTCATATATCCGACAAAGCCATTGGCCACCTTCGGCTTGTTCATAACATCTTTTTTAGCTATATATACGAATCTTAGCTTGCACTCAAAACCGATCTTGGAAATCTTATTATGCGCCGCTTCAACCTGTTTTTTCTCTTTTGGCTTCAGATTCATCATCTTCAGCGCGTCTTCTTTTTTCTCTTCTTTCGGCGCTTCCGTAATGCCGGACCACATACTGTAAACTACTTCGCTGAAAAATCCCATTACGCCCAAAACGCCATCGATAGCATTGTCGATTATATTTTTTGCCGGAGCCATTTCTTCTTTCAATATCTTTTTTACCGCAACATCGCCGATAGTCGTCCATGCATTCATATCTATCGGTTTTACTATTATCTGGTACCAAAGCTGTTCTCCTCTCCTCAAGCTGCTGCACAGATCCATCAACGTCGCCATCGGATCCCTGAATGTCGTCTCTGGTTTTCCGAATTGATGCTCAAACTCCTGATAGACCTTTATCGGAAAAGCCTGATCGCCTGTCTGGATAAATTCCGCGCCCCAAACATCGTAATCGTCATCCGGATATTTTCTCGGCATTCCTTCGGTGTAGTCGCCGACTTCGGTAATTTCCGCGTCCGGATATTGGGAGTAAATAGCAGTTTCAACAAGATTCCTGAACGGAATCGGCGTCCTGATTAAAAATTGCGTATATCCGTCAATACTGACTATTTCAAAGCTGAAAGACAACTGGAATTTTCCATCCCAATAAATGTCCAGCAGATTCAAGCTGCCATGCGTGCCGGCCAGATAGGCGAACATATTTTCCACCGCCATCGGAGACTGCTCGTTGCCTCTTGGTATGTCGATTGCCAATAAGGTAAATTTCTGGGTCGCCACCCATTTGTTCTGTATATACTCCATCCAGATATCCTTGAACCCGATAAGCAAAGCGATTCCCAACGGAATCCATCCGACGGTCCAAAAGATATTCATCATCATGATATCAGCCGGTTGGCTAATAAAGGCCAAAATAGAGGTTAAATCAATTTCTATGCTCATAGATATATTTTAACATATTTTTACTGTTTCCACAAATCACGAATTTACCCGTTTTTATTAAAACAAGAGAGTAAATCCATAGATCGCAAAAGACCCCCTTTCGGAGGTCCTTTTATCGTTTATCGCTTATTTCAGCTTATACTTGTTATTCTCTGTTTTTTCGAATTTATCCCTATTCATCAAAGCCAGGATTATTGTCGCCCTTTTCACCAGACGTTGCTTTAACACCTCCTCTATTATCTCATCCCTGGTCAAGCCTGCTGGATTATTTTTCAATATCTCTACGACAACATCGGCGACCGTCCCCGTCTTATACCCCCATTCCTTAAGGCTGTATAATCCTCTGCCGACTAAAATATATTTATTATCAAGAATAAGTTCGTTATGGACAGTGGCCGCATTAGCTTTTTTCGCGTCAAAACTGATTTCATTTATTTTTTCCGTGATCCCGACAAAGTGCATCGGTTTTCCGTTATTTTTCAAAACCAGGTAAATCTTATCATTAATCGTCTTCGGCTTTACTTCCCTCCATTCATCAACGCCCCAATGCCCGAACTTGTTCTGTTCGATTTTTTTCAGGGCCTGGATCGCAGAATACAAAGTCTTATGCTGATTGATGAATCCGGAATCTTCGTCAAACGGCTTTAATTTCAGGACACCCGAGATGTCGATATTGCTTCCTGACTGGAATTTATCGATATTAGCCTTGAATGTCTCAAGCTCTTTCAGGAAATTGATCAGATCGACGGTGGTAAAGACCTTTTTTGTCTGCTCGATCTTATTGATGAATTCTTTCGCCAATTCCTCCATATGATCCAATACCAGATATTTGAATTTGAACAGATCTTTGAACAGATTCGAATCGATAACTTCCTCGAATTCATTATGAAGCAATCTTGAAATCAGGAAATCAAGATGGTTCTTATGCAGATTTTCGCTTTTCTTCAATCCGCTTCCGTCAACAGAAAAAGCGACCAGGCTGTCCAATAGATAATTTTTTTCCATAAAACCGCCATGCTCTTCCAATAACTGGGTGATGACCTTTTTCAATCCCTTGATATGCTCATTCAGGCTTTCAAGTTGGCGCAATTTTTTTACCCCGGTAGTTTCTATCTGCCTGATACGTTCCCTCGTCAGATTATGGATCTTGCCGATATTTTCCAAAGTCTCTTTTTCTTCGCCATGCAAGCCGAAACGGCGGCTCAGGATATCGCGGTCTCTCTCATTCAATTCATTCAGAAGATTATTTATAATCTCAACACTGTTAAGATTAGCGATTTCTTCCGCCTTTTGATTGGTTAGAATTTGATCAAGGATGGATTTGTTATCTTCCATATTTAGGTTAGAAGCCAGGGGAGTCTTCAGTAAATAAGTTTATTTGCCCATAATATAACATAAATTTTTTAATTAGTCAAGAGTATTTGGGAATAATAAAAAAACACAAGGTTTTCCTTATGTTTTTGCTAATTTTAAATTTATTTTTAGATTCCGAAATATTGGATTTCCTCATGCAATTGCACCTTGAATCTGTCCCTGACTTGCTGTTTTATATAGCTTATCAGCATAATAACATCCTCGGATGTCGCTTTTCCCGTATTGACGATAAAATTAGCATGTTCAAGGCTGATCTTCGCTCCGCCGATCGCCTTGCCTTTTAAATCAAGAAGTTCGATGATCCATCCGGCGCCGACCATCCCGCCCTTCACCTTGCCGGAACTTTCCGCGAGCCCGGCAAGTTTCTCATTCGCGCTGCGCAGGCTTTCAAGAGAAAAATTCTTGAATATGCATCCGGCGCTGGGAAGACGCGGCTGCGATCCAGTCCTTTTTTTTATATGCTCATCAATCTTATCCTTCATTTCTCCCTGCTCGCCATTTTCCAATTTAAGGATAACATTCCAGATCAGAAGATTAGGATCATATTTGAAGATGCTGTCACGGTATCCGAATCTGCAGTCTTTCTTGCTGAATTGCTCGAAATGATTTTTATTGAAATTGAACACTTCGACGGTTTCCGCGGAATCGCCGATATTAAAGCCATAAGCGCCGGCATTTCCCCTGATTGCTCCGCCGACTGTTCCCGGAATGCCGACCGACAACTCCAATCCGGAAAGGCCGCTTCCGTTCGCCATGATATTTACGCGCGATAATAAAGCGCCTGCGCCTGCATGCACCCTTTCTCCTTTTATATCCGCCTGATTATTATTTATCTTAACGACAAACCCATCAACGCCTTTATCGCCGATCAGGATATTGCTCCCCCCGCCTAAAATAAAAATCTTCTCCCCTTTTTCCTTCGCCCACCGGACCGCTCCGATCAGGTCTTCTTTCGTTCCGATTTCAATGAAAAACTTAGCCGGACCGCCGATCTTGAAGGTAGTTAGCGGAGCTAACGGGATGTTATTTTGTATTTTGGTTTCGATCATAAATAATTTAAAATGCACCCGTCTCGACTCGCGTTATCTATTTAGCTCTAATCAACTGCAAGAACGAGTCGACGCGAGGCGGGAATATCAAAATGTAAAATTACAATGCAAAATTTAAAATTAATAATCATTTTGACATTTTTAATTGTCATTTTGCATTTTGATTTTTAATCTTTACATTTTTACAAGTCTCTCCCCGACCCTGAACACATCCCCCGCACCCATCAACAAAATCACATCATTCCTTTCAATATGTTCTCTTAAATATTTCTCAACTTCATCCAGGGTCGGGACGTATTTTACTTCTTGACCCTTTATTTTATCAATCAAATCTTTGCTGTGCACCCCTCCTTGCGCTTCCCTGGCTGAGCCGTAAATATCCAAAATAACAATCTCATCGGCATCTTTGAAACTCTGCGCAAAGTCATCCAATAGTGTTTTTGTGCGGGTGAAAGTGTGGGGATGAAAAACGGCAATAATCTTTTTTCCTCCGTAAAGCTGGCGCGCGCCAGATAGAGTCGCTTTAATTTCAGTCGGATGATGGGCGTAATCGTCAACTACCGTTGCGCCTCTGAATTCGCCCATAACCTGCATTCGTCTGGCCGTACCGGCAAATTCGCCTAAAGCGCCCCTTATATCTTTCAATTCGACGCCAAGTTCGATTGAGGCGGCGATTACCGCCAAAGCATTATAGATATTATGCAAGCCCGACAATTTAATCTTGAACTCACCTAACTCACTATATCCCTCATCATCTTTTAATTTCACTTTAAAAAATTGTGATCCGGTTTCATGCCGCAGATCATAAGCCAGGATATCCGCATCTTTATTTTCTATGCTATACCCGATAACCCTGCCCTTACAGTTGACTCTTGCGAATTTGACAATTATCGGATCATCAAAATTCGCCACCAAAAATCCCTTTTTGGTTATTTTTTGGATAAACTGGATAAAGACATCCTCATAATCTTCCGGGGTCTTAAAAAAATCCGGATGATCATAATCGATATTATTCAACAATACTGCTTTCGGACTGAAACTTTTTAATTTATTCTGATATTCATCCGCCTCGATGACAAGATAATCAGATTTCCCGATAAGACTGGCGCCTTTGAATTGCGGCACATACGAACCGACCATCACGCTCGGATCCTCGCCTGCTTCGCTTAGGACATAGCCCAGCCAAGCTGTGGTTGTTGTCTTTCCGTGGGATCCGCAAACGGCTATGCCGAATTTCTGGTTAAATACTTCACCCATAGCTTCCGCGTAAGTCAGGGTCCTGATCTTCCCGGTTAATGCCTTAGCCACTTCGATATTACGTTCAGCATTGTAAGCAGTCGAATAAACGATCAAATCAGCATCACGCGCTATATTATTTTCATCAAAATGCTCAAAAACCTTGATGCCGAGAGAATCTAAAACCTTATCGGTCATGAACTTCTCTTCGATATCGCTGCCCATCACCTCGATTCCTTGGCCGCAAAAATACTGCGCAAGCATTGTCATGCCTACGCCTTTTATTCCGATCATGTAAATTTTTTTAACTTTTGATAAATCCATATGAATATATCTTATATTAGATATTTATTATAGTAAACCCCGTGTATCAGTCCACAACATATTGGACAAGTGGCCGTTAGTTATTAAAAA
>CAYHWE010000004.1:0-43138 GCA_964360445.1 uncultured Gammaproteobacteria bacterium
GCTGTCTTCATTTAAGGTAACTGCTATGCCGGAGTCGATTTCTTCCAGACAGATAGCTTTGATAGGCAGCTTTTTTACGAATTCTTCCACCTTTTTCATAAATGCAGGGTTTTTGAATTGCATTCGTTCCTCCTCATAATTTTGAAATGAACTATCCGGGGGATTTTTAGAGCTAAAGGGTAGCACAAATCAGGGGAAAAATCAATGCTTCGACCAGATATTTGTTTTTGACAAAAAATCCAATAATGTTAGACTTGAATTGATTATAATTCGTTTTTAAATATATGGACTACAAAATTTTACCGCAAAATGACGATGAGATTTTTAATGCAATAAAAAAGGAAGAGAAGAGGCAGGCCGAAGGCATGGAGCTGATTGCTTCGGAAAATTATGTTTCCGAGGCAGTATTGGAAACTATGGCGAGCGTTTTGAATAATAAATACAGCGAGGGTTATCCGGGGCATAGATATTACGGAGGCCAGGAATTTACGGATGTCGTTGAATCAATCGCGATTGAGCGCGCGAAGAAGCTGTTTGACGCCGAGCATGTTAATGTCCAGCCGTTGTCAGGTTCGCCGGCAAACGCGGCCGTGTATTTCGCTTTCTTGAAGCCCGGTGATAAGGTTTTGGGCTTGAAATTGGATCACGGCGGTCATTTGTCGCATGGCCATCCGGTAAATTTTTCCGGCATGCTTTACAATTTTGTTCAATATGAAGTCGATGCGGAAACCGGAATCATCGACATGGAAAAAGTGCGCGAGATCGCTTTGCGCGAAAAGCCGAAGATGATCGTTGCCGGATTCAGCGCTTATTCCCGCGAAATCGAATGGCAAAAATTTAAAGATATTGCGGATGAGGTCGGCGCTTATTCATTCGCTGACATCGCGCATCCGGCAGGATTGATTGCGGCTGGCGAGTTGGTTAATCCTGTGCCGATTTTTGATGTCGTTTCGACTACGACCCATAAGACTTTGCGCGGACCGAGAGGAGCGATGATCATGTGCAAGGAAAAATTCGCGAAACAGATCGACCGCGCTGTTTTTCCGGGCATGCAGGGTGGACCGCATGAACATATCATTGCCGCGAAGGCAGTCGCTTTTGCGGAAAATCTGAAACCGGAATTCAAAGAATACGCGAAGCAGGTAATCAAGAATGCGCGCGCGATGGCAGCCGGATTCATGGACTTGGGTTACAAAGTAATTTCCGGTGGTACGGATAATCATCTGATGGTGGTCGATATGACCAGCATCGACTTATCCGGTAAAGAAGTCGAAGTGCTTTTGGATAAGGTCGGGATTTCTGTCAGCCGCTCAACGATCCCGAATGATCCGCGCTCTCCTATGAATCCATCCGGCGTCCGTTTCGGTACGGCGGCAATCACTACTCGCGGCATGAAAGAAGAAGACATGAAGAAGACTGTAGCTTGGATCCATGAGGCGATCCAGGCGAAGGATGATGAAGTGAAATTGGGAGAGATCAAGAATAAGGTAAAAGAATTCTGTTTAGGATTTCCGATGCCGGGGGTGGAATAGTCTGAACCACTGATTAGCACATGAAAGCACGTGATAGCACTGATTTTTAAAGACCCCTTTAATAAAGGGGGTGTGGGGTTTTTAGGTGATCAGTGTAAAATCTAAATTTCATCTTGACCTACCCTGGATCCCCGCTTTCGCGAGGATGACAGAAGGGGCCCCACTCGCAATAATAATTGGGTTGACTGTATTTAAATTAATCTATAAATTGAACTAATTATAATTTATGTTAAGCGTTGCGCGTTATGCGTTACGTGTTGTGAGATATATATGAGCCAAATAATCGACGGACGCGCGTTAGCGGAAAAAATCAAAGATAAGGTGGTGAAGGAGATCGTGGAAATGGGCAAGCAGAAACAGAAGGCGGTTCCTGAAACACATGAATGCAAATGCGGGCACGGGACGGAAGAGCATGCGCATGAGCACGAAGACTCGGAAGGGCATGAATTTGCCACGTTTTTGAATGCGCCAAGGCCGAATTTGGCGATTGTCCTGGTCGGTAATCGCAAGGATTCCGAGATTTATGTTGCGCTGAAAGAAAGAGAGGCGAAGAAGGTCGGTATCGATACGAGCTTGTATAGATGTCCGGAAGAGATAACGGAAGAAGAATTATTGGGAATGATCAAATATCTGAATAGCGATGAGTTGATCGATGCGATCTTAGTGCAGCTGCCTTTGCCGGAAAATTTAAATGAAGATAGAATTGTCGCGGCGATTGATCCAAAAAAAGATGTGGATGGTTTTCATCCGGAAAATTTGAAGAAACTGCTTGGTTCATGCGAGAATAAGGCGATCATGCCGCCGGTGTTCGATACGGTTTTGGAAATGTTAAAGAGTATTGATTATGATTTAGAAGATAAACAAATTTGCGTAATCGCGAACTCTGATATTTTTGGCGATAGCTTGGCAAAAATCTTGGAATGCAGGAAAGCAAAAGCGATAGCGGTAAAATCAGACGACAAGGATCTGAAAGAAAAAACAAGCAAGGCTGATATTTTGATTTCCGCAGTCGGCAAGCCGAATTTTATTACGAATGAAATGGTAAAAACAGATGCTGTCATTATTGATATCGGTATTACGAAAGAGAATGGCAAGATTTATGGCGATGTTGATTTCCACGGCGTTGAAGATAAGGTCAGTTTTATTACGCCGGTTCCGGGCGGAGTCGGGCCGATGACGATCGCTTGCGCATTCAGGAATGTTTTGGCTTTATATAAAAGGAAACACGGGAAACAATAATCAAGATACAAAACACAAGAAATAAATTAAAGAAGCCCCGGGCGTTTTTCGCCGCGGGGCTTTTGTCATCTTGCTATCATGTAGTCCAGTTTTCTTCCGGCCATAAATGGAACTATTCCGCAGATTTCCGCAGGCACAATCCACTCTTTTTTTTCAAGCGTGATTGTTTCTTCGGTTTGAGGAAGGCCGTAATAGGTCCTGCCGAAATTGGAAACGAAATTATCCAGTCTGCTTAAGACTTTGCAGTCGTTGAAAATCTGGCATAAAAGAGGCAGGCTGATTATGCCGGGAGTGAAGATTCCTGCAGCCGGATTCTTTCCTCTTTTATTCCATCTCGGATGCGGAGCGCTGTCCGATCCGAAAAAGAATTTCGGATTGCCGCTGACCATTGCTTCAAGGATCGCATCCCGGTCAGAGTCTGTTTTCGCGCATGGTTTGCAGAACCAGTCCGGATTGGTCACGGCTCCTTTGCAGTCAAAAACATCATTGTATGTGATGAGGGCATGATGCGCGGTCAATGTCCCGGCAACATTGGCAGGAGCGCTTTTTATAAGCTGGGCCATCTCTTTTGTGGAAACGTGCTCTACTATGATTCTTAGTTTCGGGAAACGCTTGATTGTTTCCTCAAGAAACGGAATCGCGCATTTTTCCCGATCCAGCATTCTTATTTCTTTCCCGGTTTTTGGATTTTCCGCAAGCTCCCAATGTCCGGAAAAGATCATGCCTGATTTTTCAGCCACCTCCAGAACAGAGTAGTAATCAGACAAGTCCTGGAGTCTGATTCCATCATCTGATCCGGTTGAAGTATTGCCCGGTATCATTTTTAAGACTTTTAATCTTGCTTTGTGCGCGGTTAGGATGATTTGCGGACTGGTGTTGCTTGTAAGCATCAGCGACATGATTGGCGTGAATTTGGGATCCTGGATTATTATTTCCTCCCAGTATTCACCTATGGCCCCCATCGTGGCGATGGGCGGATTCAGGTTGCCCATGGCGACTACATACTGAAAATCGTTGTAGAGATTTATTAAGTCTCGTAGTATTTTTTCTTTACGTAGATGTATATGAAAATCGCAGGGACGCCTGATTGTTATTTGCATCCTATCCTCCATAAAGTTTGTTGGCGTAGTTTATGATTCCTTGCACTCGCCAAGGCCTGAGCACGACGACTGAACAGATTGAAATCGCGCTGGCTCCGGCATCCTTTAAGATATTCACATCTTCTTTTTTTTGAATCCCGCCCCCGGCGATTATCGGCACATCAATTCCTATGTTTCTCGCCTCTTTGACCCAGTTAGCGACAACAGGAAGAAGCGGCCACCCCGACAGTCCGCCGCCGCCATATTTCTTTAATGGCGATTCTGCGCCGAACATTTTTTTCCAATTAATAAGTTCCGGCAGTTGGCCGTAAGGAATTGTATTGGAAACGGTTATGGCGTCGCACATCTTGCTGTCAGCAAGTTTTTTTGCAAGTTCCGGCCTGATCAGCGCGTTCACTTTTACTGAAATCGGTAATTCTGTTTTTCTCAGTATCTCTAAAATCTCGCTTGCTTCTTGGGTTAATTTTTCTGTGTCATGTCCCGCATTTGGGCAGGATAAGTTTACTTCTAGCCCGAATGCAGTTATGAATTCATGACGATGCTCGTTGATAAGAGATGCAAATTCGCGGGCTTCGGCAAGGCGGCATCCTTTTGAATCCCCGACAGCCATGAAGGACACTAAAAACGGCAAGACTCTTTTTTGCCACTCGCCCTTTTTTAACAACGGGTCCAGCCCTGGGCCGCTCAAGCCGACAGCATTCAGCATAACGCCTTCAAGAAAATAGGCTTTAATGCAATTAGGAAATAAGCTTTCCGGTTGCAGATTCGCCTTAAGTTTCATGTTTCCTGATCTTTCGCGTATGGTCGCGGTCTTGGAAACAAAGGCGATTTCATTAAAGCTGAAGCCGGGTATACGTTTGTAGCAGCGGTGAAACGGCCAGCCTTCTCCGAAGAAGTTCTGGGTACCTGCGCCCATAAAAACATAGGGAAACTTGATGCCTTTGATTTTCATCTTTATTCTCCTATAAATTGATTTTAAGGTTCGTTTTGACTTCAATTCCTCCGTTTGATAATCTTAAGTTAGTTTTTACTCTTATGTCAAATATAGAAAACAAGAAAAAACAGGCGCTTGAGCTCCTGAAAATACACTATGGCTTTGAAAGATTGCGCCATGGCCAGGAAAAGGCTATTTTTAATGTTTTGGAGGGAAAGTCGACTTTGGTCATAATGCCAACCGGGGGAGGCAAGTCTTTGTGTTACCAATTGCCGGCGCTTGTGTTTGATGGGATTACGATCGTCATTTCTCCCTTGATCGCTTTAATGAAAGATCAGGTTGACAGTCTGACGAAGGTCGGGATTCCGGCCGCTTTCATTAATTCCTCGATCAGCCCGTCGGAAACGGCAAAAAGACTCGAAGAAGTGAAAAATGGTTTTTACAAACTGCTTTACATTGCGCCGGAAAGGTTTTATAGCGCGGAATTCACCGATGCTTTGGCCGTAATAAAAGTCAGCTTATTCGCGATTGATGAAGCGCATTGCGTCAGCCAGTGGGGGCATGATTTCCGTCCGAGCTATCTTAGATTGCGGCAAGCGATCGAGAGCCTTGGCAATCCGGTTGTCCTGGCTCTGACTGCGACGGCGACGCCGGAAGTCAAAGAAGATATTGCAAAACAGCTGGGTCTAGAAAAACCAGAATCGGTCATTACCGGTTTTGCCCGACGCAATCTGCAGTTGGGAATAATACACGCGAGCGATTCACAAAAAGCGCGGCTGGTTCTCGATACGATAAATAATTTCCAGGGCGGAACAGGAATAATATATGTCGGCACAAGAGCGCGCGCGGATGCTCTCTTGGAAATTCTGCTTGAAAGCGATATTGAAGCTGTCAGTTATCATGGCGGCATGGAGGCGAACGAGCGCAAATGGATCCAAGATAATTTCATGAGCGGCAAAGTGAAAGTCATTATCGCGACGAACGCGTTCGGTCTCGGGATTGATAAGCGGGATATCCGATTCGTCATCCATTATGACATGCCGGGCACGATCGAGGCGTACTACCAGGAAGCGGGCCGCGCCGGCAGAGACGGCAAGCAGAGTTTTTGTCTCATGTTTTACAGTTCTCGCGACAGGCATTTGCAGGAGTTTTTCATCAAAGGCGACAATCCGCCGCCGGAAATGATTTTTGAAATTTATGAAATTTTGAAAAATTATGAAAGTGACTCAGTTTTAGTCACTTACGCCGAATTAGGCAGGATGCTTTCCGAGCAGGTTCCGGAAATGGCGATCGGTACTGCTATCAAGATCCTGGAAAAAGAAGGCTATGTTTCCCGATCGCGCGAAAAAACGAATAATGCTTATTTGAAGATCAAAGATATTGTTGCCGCCACAAACTCTTTCGGCCCGCGCGCCAAAGCGCAAAAAGAGTTATGGGATAAATTATTGCAAAAATACGAAGCCGAATTGGTGAATGGCTGGCAGGTCAATTTTGAAGAGGTGGCGCAGATTTTAGGTTTCAAAAAGGACGCCCTAACGAGATTGGTGAAGAAAATGACGGACGCCAATTTGGCCGAATACCAGCCGCCATTCCGCGGAACGGAAATCAATATCTTGAAAAGGATCGATGCGAGCGAGGTGAATCTGGATTTTTCCGCCTTGAAAGAGAAGTTAAGAAAGGCGTATAAAAAGTTGGACAGCATGGAGGAGTATGCCTATCATTTCGGCTGCCGGCAGAAATTCATCTTGAAATATTTCGGAGATGATGAATTGGAGGACTGCGGGAAATGCGATAATTGTTTGAATGGCGGGATGAGGGTCAAGGCGGAAGTAAAATATGAATATAAGTCCAAGGCGGATCGTTTCAAACCGAAAGAGCGCATTTTAGAAACGGATGAAGATCTGTCTGAAGTTGCTGGCCTTGGAACTAAATTGACGCAACTGGAAACATTTGATCTGTATAATAAGGGAATGGGAATCGATGAGATGGCGCAGATCCGGAATCTGAAGCCGGCGACGATTGTCGAACATCTTTGTTATCTGGTCGAAAAGAAATTGCCGGTCGAAATTGATAAATTCGTAAACAACAAAAAAAAGAGGGCGATAGAAGAGGTAATCGGAAAAATCGGCAAAGGAAAATTGGCTCCGATCAAAGAGGAGTTGGGAGATGATTTTAGTTGGGATGAGATCAAATTAGTTTTGGCTTCGTGTAAATAAATTCATTTGACTTTTTTGTTGAAAATAAGTAATGTGTAAGCAGAAAAACTGATCTCTTTAGGGGGTTGGTTTTTTTGTACGCACATTCACATAAGAATATGAAAAATACACATTAGCGGAGGAGAATATGGAAAAGAAAAGGATTTTGGTGTTCGCTTCGGGAGGCGCAACGGGCGGCGGATCGGGATTCCAGGAAATGGTTGAATATTCCAGGACTGATCCTCCTGTATTGCCCGCTAAGATTTGCGGTGTGGTTTCTAATCATCGCGGAGGCGGAGTTTACAGCCGCGCCAGGCAATTGGACATACCGTTCAGGCTCTTCAATGGGCCGTTTAAGGTCGCCGAGTACAAAGAGGTGATACGCGAGTTCAAACCTGACTTGGTCATGCTTTCGGGGTGGTTGAAGAAAGTTGCGGGGCTTTGTCCTGCAAAGACTATCAATATCCATCCCGGACCTCTGCCGGATTTTGGCGGACCCGGGATGTACGGGCATCATGTCCACGAGGCTGTGATCGATGCTTACAAGGAAAAGCGGATAAAGCAGAGCGCGGTTACGATGCATTTCGTGACCGAGGAGTACGATGAAGGTCCGGTATTCTTCCGTATGCCGGTTCTGATCCGGCCGGATGATACGTCCGAGACTTTAGCAAAAAGAGTGAATGAAGTTGAGCGAGCATGGCAGAGTTATATGGTGAGCTTGGTTTTACGCGGCGACATATATCTGGCAAACGATAAGGCGCATTTCAGGTCTGGTATTTCCAAATTCCTTTAAAGGAGACAACGATGCATATCGAACGTTTATATCGCAAGGCAGGCCGGTCTTTCGAATTCTGCTACAATATCCAGACTTCCGAACCGTTGCTGCTGGCTGAGTTGGAAAAACTTTTCTGGTTGCTTTCGGAAACGTTCGAACCCCAACTTTTAGGTGCCAACTCATTTCTTGTCAGTGAAGGCGTCGTAGAAGTGGGGCCGCGGATGAATTTCGTTACACCCTGGTCGACTAATGCGGTGGCAATCTGTCATGCTTGCGGCCTGGACAAAGTCTTGCGCATAGAGAGGTCAAGAAGATATATCACTCCGGAGGGGGTGGATCCTGATTATGACCGCATGACTGAATGCATCTATCCCGTCCCCCTGGGAACTTTTGAAAGCAGCATATCGTCAGAGGAAGTTTTCCAGGTTGATCTCTTAGGGAGAGGAATCAATGCTCTTAAGGACATCAATGACAAAATGGGCTTGGGCATGGATGATTGGGATATGGATTTTTATTACAATCTCTTCGTCCATGATTTCAAGAGGAATCCGACTGATGTCGAGTGTTTCCAGCTTGGCCAGGCCAACAGCGAGCATTCCAGGCATTGGTTCTTTAAAGGCAAGCAGGTCATCAACGGTGTGGTTAAGGAAGAATCCTTGATGGATATAGTAAGATCAACTCTGCGGCCGTATTCGAATAGAGTTGTTGCTGGAG
Source organism: uncultured Gammaproteobacteria bacterium (assembly GCA_964360445.1). Taxonomy (GTDB): domain Bacteria; phylum Patescibacteriota; class Patescibacteriia; order Patescibacteriales; family JAKAJF01; genus CAYHWE01. The sequence continues at coordinate 8,490 of CAYHWE010000004.1, forward strand.
ATAATTCCAGCGCGATATACGGTGCGGTTATAACTACTATCCATCCGGGATTTCCCGGCAAGCATTCATCTTTCAAGAAGGGTGCCTCTCTTTATCACATCACCTTCACTGCCGAAAGCCATAATCATCCGACCTGTATCGCTCCGTTTCCCGGAGCGGGAACCGGCGTCGGAGGAATGTTAAGGGACTTGCAGGCTATCGGAAGTGGCGGGCTTATCATGGTCGTTACAGCAGGTTACTGCACGGATAATCTTCTTATCCCGGGATATGAATTACCCTGGGAGAAAAAAGAGACGCGTGCATCGAAGCTGGCCTCTCCTCTGGAAATCATAATCCAGGCGAGCAATGGCGCTTCCGACTACGGCAATAAATTCGGCAAGCCCCTTATCCAGGGCTTTACAAGGTCATTCGGCCTTAGGACTCCGGACGGGAGGCGAGCCTGGGTTAAGCCGGTGATGTTCGTCGGAGGAGTCGGCCAGGTCAATGATGCGCATACCAAAAAAGCTGAGCCGGAAAAGGGGATGCTTATCGTCCAGATCGGCGGTCCCGCTTACCGGGTAGGTGTCGGCGGTGGCGGCGCTTCCAGTATGGTATATGGCGAGAACAAAATTGAGCTCGATTTCAATTCGGTGCAGCGCGGCGATCCGGAGATGCAACAAAAGATGGATCGCGTTATCCGTGCCTGCATTGAGCTTGGACCCCTGAATCCGATTTTGAGCATTCATGATCAGGGAGCAGGCGGTCCTTGCAATGTCGATACCGAGCTCGCCAATCCGGCTGGAGCCAAGATAAGGATCAGAAATATAAACAGCGGAGACCCTTCTCTTTCAGTCAAAGAAATCTGGGGAGGCGAATATCAGGAGAGGAATGCTTTACTTATCCATCCTGAACAACTCGCATCCTTCCAGAAAATCTGCGACCGTGAGAATGTGAGTTGCGAAAATCTCGGCGAAATAACGGGAGACGGCCGCATTGTTGTTTATGATGACGCGGATGGCACCATGCCTGTCGATCTTGAGCTGAAAAAGATCCTTGGAGAAATGCCGCAGAAAACTTTCAGAGACGAAAAGGAAGAGACGGTCAAGAAACCTTTATCTCTGCCTGCCAATCTGACCATAGCAAACGCTTTGGACAGGGTTTTACGGCTGGTTTCTGTCGGCTCAAAAAGATTCCTTACCAGTAAAGTGGACCGCAGCGTCGGAGGACTTGTAGCAAGACAACAATGCGTCGGTCCTTTACAGCTTCCGTTATCTGATGTCGCGGTTGTGGCCCAGAGTCATTTCCCGAACAAGAGAGGAAAATTTCCCGGAGCAGCAATAGCTATCGGCGAACAGCCGATCAAGACAACTCTTGATCCCAAGGCTGGAGCGCGGATGGCAGTTGCCGAGGCAGTCACCAATTTAGCAATGGCCAAAATCACGAAGCTTGAGGATGTAAAGTGCTCAGGCAACTTGATGTGGCCGGCTAAGTTCCGTGGAGAAGGAGCGGCTCTGTATGAAGCCGCGGAAGCTATGCGCGACCTGATGCTTAAAATTGGAATCGGCATCGACGGCGGTAAAGACAGCCTGTCTATGGCGGCCAAAGTCGACGATGGAGAGATGGTGAAAGCTCCTCGCGAGCTGATCATATCGGCATATGCTCCTATGCGGGACATAACGAAAGTCCTGACGCCTGACATCAAATCAGCCGGGGAGAGTGTATTACTCTTTTTTGACCTGGCGGAAGAAAAGCGCAGACTTGGAGGTTCGGCGCTTGCCCAGGTTTTTGAGCAATTGGGAGACGAGTGTCCGGATATAGAAAATCCGTCCTTGCTTGTGCGGACCTTCAAATTGCTCCAGCGCTTGATTGCCAAAGGCCTGCTTCTTTCCGGGCACGATATCAGTGATGGCGGTTTGATAGTCGCGCTCCTTGAGATGGCTTTTGCCGGCAACTGCGGCTTGGATATCCGTTTATGGCGCAGGGGCGACGTGATCAAGGACTTATTCGCTGAAGAAGCAGGTATCCTGGTGGAGTGCCTTGATAGACATAAAGACACGGTGATTGCCAACGCTCATCACCTGAGGATTCCTTGCACGCAGATTGCCAAGACGACTAAGGAAAAGGAAATATCAATTTCCAAAATCGCCTTGTTCTTCAAGCAGTATCACAAAAGAGAAAAGATATTCAGCGCTTCTATGCTGGACTTGCGCGCTGTCTGGGAAGAAACGAGCTTCCAGCTCGAAAAACTGCAGACAGGATCTGATTGCGCGGATGAGGAAAAGCAGAATATCTTTGATCAGTCCGTGCCTGAATACAGGCTATCCTTTGACCCGGTCCCCACTCCCAACTCGTTGAAAAAGAAAAAGCCGCGCATAGCGGTTATCCGAGAAGAGGGTACTAATGGGGACATGGAGATGAGCTCGGCTTTTTACACTGCGGGCTTCGAGGTCTGGGATGTGTCTATGAAAGACCTGCTTGCGGGAAAGGCGCACCTTGATCAATTCAGGGGACTCGCATTCGCGGGCGGATTCAGTTATGCGGATGTGCTGGATAGCGCTAAAGGCTGGGCCGGAACGATACGTTTCAATGAGAGATTGAAAGGGATGTTCGAAGATTTTTACGAACGGCCTGACACTTTCTCGTTGGGCGTGTGCAACGGTTGCCAGCTTATGGCGCTGCTTGGCTGGGTTCCTCGGAGAGGGATAGCAGATTCTCTTCAGCCGAGATTTATCCATAACAGGTCGATGAGGTTCGAGTCACGCTGGTCAATGGTAAAGATATTGCCCAGTCCGGCTATCATGCTCCAGGGAATGGAGGGTTCCGAATTAGGCGTTTGGGCCGCCCATGGAGAAGGAAGGCTTTATGTTCCGGATGCCAGCATGCTGGAAGAAATAGAGGGAATGAATTTGGCGCCGATCCGTTATCTTGATGATAGAGGTCTGATAACGGAAAGATATCCATTCAATCCCAATGGCTCTTCCAGGGGCATAGCATCCTTGTGTTCTCCTGACGGGAGGCACTTGGCCATGATGCCGCATTCGGAAAGAGCTTTCCTGCCTTGGCAGTGGTCATGGTTGCCGAAAAATTGGCAGAATCTGCCAGTTGCGCCCTGGCTGCGCATGTTCCAGAATGCGCGCGAATGGTGTGAGAAGTAAAAATAAGAGGTAAAAAAAACAAACCCCGCTCAGGAAACTGGGCGGGGTTTTTCATTGACTTTTGGGGATAATTTAGGTTAAATACATTTGTGGGAGGCGTATAAAGTTCTTTTTATTTTAAAAACATAAAACTCGGAGGTGTTGTATGAGTGGGAGTATTTACGAGAAGTTAGGTATAGATCCTCATAAAGACGGAGTAAAGGCAATTTTCAGCAAAGTGGTAGATAATCATTACTCTGGCGCTTTTTGTAACATAATTGATGACCCCTGGAAAGAGAATTGGGTGCTGTGCAGTCATTCCGACGGGTCCGGTTCAAAAAGCGTTCAGCGCGTACTTGCGTACGGCGAGACAAAAGACCCGAGCGTGTTCATTGATGATGTCTTTGATGCGGTCGGAATGAACACGGGCGATATGGCTTGCTGTGGATTTGTCGACAATCTTGTTATTACGGACACTATAGCCATTAACAGCTTTTTTGTTCCGAAAGAGCTGGTCTTAAGGGGTGTTGCCATCGGAATGACAAAACTTAAGGCTCTTTATGCTCATTACGGGATCAAGTTACACTTCCTGGGCGGTGAAACAGCTGACTTGCCGGATCAAGTGCTGTCTTATATTCTTGATGCAAGCGCCACATCACGCATGCACAAAAAGGGATTGGTACGCGGCAATGTTGTACCTGGAGACGTAATATTCGGGTTCTCCAGTACGGGCCAGGCAATTTGGGAGGATGCCCCAAATTCCGGCCAGATGTCTAACGGTTTGACTATGTCCAGGAAGATCCTGATGTCAAAGGAGTACTCTTATAAGTATCCTCTCTCTACCTCTAATCCTCTAAAACCGTACCGCGGAAGGTTTAGAGTCGACGGGGGAAAAAGAGAATTCGGCGAGGTTATGACAGTAGGCGAGGCCATTCTTTCGCCAACCAGGCAGTGGGTCATTGTGATTAAGCTGCTTCTGGAAAGGCTGAGAAGAAAAAATGCTCTTCATCTCCTGCACGGCATTGTCATGAATACTGGTGGAGGCGCCACCAAAATCAAGAACATAGGCAAGGGCATTTTATACAGAAAAAAGCATATGCCTGAAGTTACAATGCTTTTTGATTTGATACAACAGGAATCCGGAGAAGAATGGCCAAATATGTACCAGACCTTCAATATGGGAGTCGGCTTAGATGTAGTTGGTTCGGATGAGGGCGGCATTCTTGAAGACGCTTTGTCTTATGTCTCAGGTATGGTCAGGATAAGCTTTTTCAGGCTGGGAGAATGTGAGTTGTCTGCCGATGGTGAAAACCATGTAGAGGTTGCCATGCCTGACACCACAAGTCATTTGTACTAAATTCTCTATGGGCGGGGTCGTTTGACTCCGCCCTTTTCTTTTATGCGAAAAAATGCAAAAATAGCAGATATGGATAAACAAACACAACAAGAATTATTGAAAATAGTCGAGAAAAATTATAACGATATCGCTGAAGATTTCCATGAAACCAGGAAAAAATATTTATGGCCGGAATTATTGAATCTGACCGAAGAAGTGAAAAATGGCGATTCAGTTTTGGATGTCGGCTGCGGGAATGGGCGGCTTGTCGATGCTTTTAAGGATAAGGAAATAAGATATTTGGGAGTGGATAATAGCGAGGAGCTTATCAAATTCGCAAAAAGCCAGTATCCGGATCGGGAATTTTTGGTTGGCAATATCTTGGAACTCGGGAAAATAGCTCAAATGAATTTCGACTATGTTTTTTCGATTGCGGTCCTGCATCATCTGCCGGGCGAGAAATTGCGCATCGATGCTTTAAAGCAATTGAAAAATAAGATTAAGGCTGATGGCAAGATCATTTTTACGGTTTGGAATCTTTGGCCGCAAAAGAAATTTATAAAAATGATCATCAAATTTTTCCTATTGAAGCTGATCGGCAAGAATAAGATGGAATTCGGTGATGTTGTTTTTGATTGGAAGAGGGTCGAGGGGAAAAGACGGTATTATCACGCTTTCCGTGAAAAGGAACTGAGAAAAATCGTAAAAAAAGCGGAGTTGAAAATAGAAAAAATCTATAAGGATAAATATAATTATTATTTGGTGTTAAGAAAATAATCTTGTCATTTCGAATGTAGCGGAGCGTAATGAGAAATCTCGGTAAGCGCGCTAGATGAGATCTCTCGCATCCGCTCGAGATGACAAATTATATTCACTTTTAGCTTCTCATATCAACTTAAACTATATCAATACATATTGACATAGTTTTATTTTTGCGTATAATATGGATATGGCTAGCAAATTTTCGCAATCAACTAAATTTTTCAAGGCTGTGTCTGATGAGAGCCGGATCAAGATCCTTTATTTTCTTCGTGATGGGGAGAAGTGTGTCTGCGAGATATGGAAAAAGCTGGAATTACCGCAAAACCTAGTTTCCCACCACCTGAAAGTGCTGAAAGATTTGGGCTTGCTAGATTCAAAAAAGGACGGTTTAAAGGTGTATTATAAAATCAATAAAAATAATTTAGATAAATATTTTAATAATTTTAACAAGCTCATAAACTCCTGAGTTTTGAGTTTTGAATCAATCATATGGGAATGTGCGCATTACATGGACATCATCATGATCACGATCATGAACATAAAAAAAATGAAAAAGCCACCGGTCAGCTGAGGGCGGAGCATGAGGGGATAAGATTGATGATCAAGATTTTGGAGAAGGTCAGCGAGGATATCAATAATGCTAAAGTCGAGGATTTGGAGAAGATGGTTGAGTTTATCAAGGTTTTTGCGGATAAATGCCATCACGCGAAAGAAGAGACCTTGCTTTTCCCCGCCCTGGAGGCGGCAGGCATCCCGAATGAGGGCGGTCCTATCGGCGTAATGCTTATGGAACACGATATGGGGCGCGAATTCGTAGCCGGCATGGGCGAGGCTTTGGAAAAAATGAAAGCCGGCGACAAAGAGGCGGGAAAAGAATTCGCGGAAAATGCTTTGGGATATGGGAACCTTTTGACGTCTCATATTGAAAAGGAAAATAATATCTTGTTCCATATGGCGGAAATGAGCTTTTCGGAAGAGAAGGATGAAGAGTTGTTCCTGGGGTTTGAAAATATTGAAAAAGAAAAAATAGGCGCTGGCAAACATGAGGAATTCCACTCTCTTCTTGACCGGCTTGCGGCAGAATACCTGAAATAATCGATAAAAAATGGCGAAAAATATTTTTCGCCATTTTTTTTGTTTTATGGTATGATTTGGATAAGAAAAATATTGAAAATCGGAGGAAATTTAAAAATATGAAACCAATAGAAATAAAGAGCAGAGAGCTTTTGAACACTTTCGTCGGCTGGCAGGAGCACAGCCAGTTTTTGCAATCCTGGGAATGGGGAGAGTTCCAGGAAAAAGTGAGCGGAAAGGTCTGGAGGATAGGCCTGGAAGATAATGGTAAATTGATCGCGTCGGCGAAAATAATAAAGAAAGAATTGCCTTTGAAGAAAAATTATTTTTATTGCGCGCGCGGCCCTGTGATAGCCGAGGGCAACAGGGAAGAAGTGACCGAGCATCTGCTTGATGAGATAGAACGGGTGGCGAAAGAGGAAAATGCCATGTTCCTCCGTTTCGACCCTCTTTTTGAAGTGCCGTCATATAAAAAATATCGCATAATCAAAACGCTTGACATCCAGCCGAGCCAGACATCGATCCTTGATCTCAAGAAAGCAGAAGACGAACTTTTGGACGGGATGCACGCGAAAACAAGATATAACATCCGCTTGGCCGAGAAAAAGGGCGTTAAAATAATTGAAGGTGGCATCGAGGATTTTGAGATTTTTTGGAGCTTATTGGACCAGACCAGCGGACGCGATAAATTCCGTCCCCATGGGCGCAGTTATTACAAGGCGATGCTTGAGTTAAGCAAGGATTTTATAAAATTATTTTTTGCTGAATACGAAGGAAAGAAAATAGCGACCGGGATCTTCGCTAATTTCGGAGACACCTTCACTTATCTGCACGGCGGATCGGCTAACGAGATGCGTAATGTCATGGCGCCGTTTCTCCTGCAATGGCACTGCATAGGGCTGGCGAAAAGCTTAGGCTGTAAATATTATGACTTCCATGGCATTTCGGAGGAGAAATGGCCAGGAGTAACCAGGTTCAAGCTGGGTTTCGGAGGTGAAATGGTGAATTATCCCGGAACATTCGACCTGTCTTATGATGACGGCTGGTATGCTATCTATAAGATGATCAGGAAGGCGAGGAGAACGTTCTGAAATTTTCAATTATCAATTTTTAAACAATGTTTTAATGTTTCAATGTTAAATTGGAAATTAATTGATTGGAAATTGTTTAGAAATTAGAAATTGAAAATTAGAAATTTGTTTTTATGGATAAATTGTTAAATAAGATAAAAAAAATAATCCCTTCCAGCCTATTTAAAGCCTTGCAGCCGATTTACCATTATCTGCTGAGTTTTTTTTCGGCCTTTTTGTATCGATGGCCCAGTGAAAAAATAATCGTTATCGGAGTTACCGGCACGACTGGAAAAACGACAAGCGCGTATCTGATCGCGAAAGCATTGGAAGCGGCCGGCTACAAGACTGGCTTTACATCCACCGCCATGTTCAATGACGGCAGACGGGAATGGCTGAATGACAAGAAGATGACTATGGTAGGAAGATTGTTCACCCAAAGGATGCTCAGGGAAATGGTAAAAAACGGCTGCCGTTATGCTGTCGTCGAAACAACATCGGAGGGCGTCAGGCAATTCCGCCACCGTTTTATAAATTATGACATCCTGGTTTTTACAGGGCTTTACCCCGAGCACATCGAGTCGCACGGCAACTTCGAGAATTACAAGGAAGCGAAAGGCAGATTATTTTCCCATCTTAAGAAATGCAGGACAAAATATTGCGATGACAAGAAAATAATACATAAGGCGACGACCGGCTTAAGGAAGACTGATCTGAATCGGATCAAAAAAACAACAGTCATGAATCTTGATGATGAATATGCCTCGTATTTTTCCGATTTTTGGGCGGAAGAAAAAATCGGTTTCCATAACCCGATCACGAATTACACGCCGCACAACACGAAAGAGAGCAATTTGAAAGTCATCGGATTCGGCGATATCAAAGCCGGCCAGACAGGAACAAGTTTTACCGTTTTCACTTCGGCGTTAGGGGGCGGCGGAATCGGGATCAACCTCCATCTTTTGGGAGAATTCAATGTGGCTAATGCCATGACCGCGGTCTGCGTCGCCTCTACTCAAGGGGTTTCCTGGGCGGAAATCAAAAAAGGGCTTGAAGGAGTCGAAGGGGTCGCGGGCAGGCTGGAGAGGATCGATGAGGGACAGCCGTTTACGGTAATCGTTGATTATGCTTTTGAGCCGAATGCCGTAGAAAAACTTTATGACACGATCTGCGTCCTTCCCCATAACAGGATAATCCATGTCCTGGGTTCAGCCGGAGGCGGGCGGGATGTCGCAAGACGGCCGATATTAGGAAAATTAGCGGGTAAAAATGCGGATATCGTGATTGTCACCAACGAGGATCCATATGACGATGATCCGCAAATCATAATAGATCAGGTCGCTATCGGGGCCGAGCATGCCGGCAAGCGTAAAAATCAGGATTTATTCAAGATACCGGACAGAAGGGAAGCGATTGGAAGAGCCTTGGAAATAGCCGAACAGGATGATATCGTCCTGATCACAGGAAAGGGAAGCGAACAGGCTATCTGCGCGGCTGACGGTGAAAAAATAACTTGGGATGACAGGGGAGTTGTCAGGGGGATTTTAAGGAATGCATAAATAATACCCAGTATGTTCTTTTGATGCGCGTCTTTGTTTGTGGATAAGACATCTGGGGGACATTAAAAAGCAGGATATTGTTTAAAAAAAATAAAAATTACAAAATTAGTGATCCATCAAGATTTTTAATGCTGTTTGTTTAATTTTAGCCAAAATTATCTGATTTTACTTCCTGGCTTTTAAATGGTTGATAAACTTGACAATACTTTTGATTATTGTTAATATAGAAAAACAGAAAATTATTATTTGAAAAATAAACAGTAATCTGCCACAGCGGACAGCGGCCCGCCTTTAGGAAAATGAAACGGAAAATTTGCGAGAAGTAAAAGCAATTGCCGTTTTTTTGTTTTTATTCTGACTTTAGCCAAAAAAACAATTAAAATAAAAGTAAATTTTATATAAAGATCCCCCGTGCTTTGTTTATTTAAATAAAAAGTGGCTATTATCTCCATCAACTAAATACAAAAAAATCTGTAAAATGTTCTTCAGAGGAACAGTTTTTTGCGTTTTTAAGAATATTTTACAGAAAAAGCTCGAGCCTTTAGGGGGCGTGAGAATTTTTTGTTTTTAAGGAGACTGCCGATCCAGCTTATTAATAATTTCAATATATATTTTTTAAAAAATATGCCTACCAAAGCCCAAGAACGCAAACAGTTTAATGTGATTTCCGAGGCAATGCCGCTGCCCGATCTGATTGAAATCCAAAAAAATTCCTATAATTGGTTTTTAAAAGAAGGCCTGACTGAATTATTTGATGAAATTTCTCCGATCACTGATTTTATCGGCCGCGATTTGGAACTGTATTTTGAAGATTATTATCTGGATGAACCGAAGTTTACGGAAGCCGAGAGCAAAGCGAAAAATGTCACATATGAAGCTCCTCTGAGAGTCAATGTCAAATTGACAAATAAGAGATCCGGACAGACCGCGACCCAGGAAGTTTTCTTGGGCGATTTTCCGCTGATGACCAAGAACGGGACATTTATCGTCAACGGGATCGAAAGAGTCGTTGTTTCCCAGCTTATCAGGAGCGCCGGCGTTATTTTTACTTCAGAATTCATCAAGGGCAAAAAATACTACGGAGCTAAGATTATCCCGAACAGAGGCGCGTGGCTGGAAATTGAAACTGACGCGAATAAAGTTATCTGGGTAAGGATCGACCGCAAGAGAAAAGTCGCTATCACCTCCCTTTTGCGCGCTTTCGGTTGCGGCACTGACGAGGAAATCAAAGAATTATTCAAAGATGCTGATTTTGCTTCTGATGGCGAAGTCGGTTTTATCGACGCTACGATCGCGAAAGATATAGCTAAAAATGAAGCTGAAGGCCTGAAAGAAGTTTATAAGAGAATCAGGCCGGGAGATATGGCTACCACTGAAAATGCCCGCCAATTGATTTATTCGATGTTTTTCAGGTTTGACCGTTATGATTTTGACAGAGTCGGCCGCTACAAATTGAACAAGAAATTCGGTTTTGATATTCCGGTCAACAAAGAAACCCGCATCTTCAGGAAAGAAGATCTAGTTGCGATCATCAAGGAGGTAATCAGATTGAATGTGACTCAGGAACAGGAAGATGATATCGACCATCTTGGCAACAGACGCGTAAGAGCTATCGGAGAATTGATCCAGAATAAATTCAGAGTCGGTTTGGCCCGTATGGAAAGAATCATCAAGGACAGGATGAGCACCGCCGACCTTACCACTTTGACTCCGAATAAATTGATCAATGCCCGTCCTGTGATCGGCGTCGTCAAAGAATTCTTCATGTCTTCCCAATTATCCCAATTCATGGACCAGACGAATCCTTTGGCTGAATTGGAACACAAGAGACGTTTGTCCGCTATGGGTCCCGGCGGTCTGACTCGTGAAAGAGCCGGTTTCGATGTCCGCGACGTGCATACGACCCACTACGGACGTATCTGTCCGATCGCTACTCCGGAAGGTCCGAATATCGGCCTTGTCGGCCACATGGCCAGTTATGCGAGATTGAATGATTACGGATTTTTAGAAGCGCCTTACAGACGCGTGCTTCACGACGTGGCTGCAAACAGCAATATTATCGTCGGTAAAATTGCTAGAGAGGATATTAAGAACAAGAGTGGAAAAGTTATTGTTAAGGCTGGCGAAAAGATTGAGGAAAAACAGGCAAAAGAATTAAAAGAATTGGGCAATGTGAAAGTTCCAGTCAAACCGGTCGTAACGAATGAAATCGTTTATATCGATGCCTTTGAAGAAGAAAAATTCATCACCACTGACACTACGACTCCTTTGGATGATAATGGTTATTTCTTGGTAGACAGATGCGAAGTCAGAAAATATGGAAAACCAAGCACGGAAGAAATCGCTAAAGTTGATTTCTACGGAGTGGCTGCCCATCAGATCATTTCAGTAGCCACCGCGTTGATCCCTTTTATGGAACATGATGATGGACAGCGCGCATTGATGGGAACAAACATGCAACGTCAGGCAGTCCCTTTGATCAAGGCTGAATCTCCGATTGTCGGAACCGGCATCGAAGCCCGCGCCGCCCAGGATTCAGGCCATGTCCTGATCGCGGAAGAAGATGGCGAGGTCGTCAAAGTCGACAGCGCGTCTATAACAATCAGGGGCAAGAACGGCAAAGATAAGGTTTATCTTTTGACTAAATTCTTGCGTTCAAACGCTTCAACCTGCATCAACCAGAGACCGATCGTGGACAAGGGCGCCGAAATCAAGAAGGGCGATGTGTTGACCGATTCTTTTTCAGTCGAAAATGGCGAGTTGGCTTTGGGCAAGAATGCTTTGGTCGCTTTTATGACTTGGGACGGATTCAATTATGAAGATGCGATCATTATTTCTGAAAGATTGGTCCGCAACGATGTTTATTCTTCGATCCATATCGAAGATTACACGATCGATATCCGCGACACGAAACTTGGTCCGGAAGTCGTAACTAACGATATCCCGAATATCGGTGAAGAAAAATTAAAAGACTTGGATGAAAACGGCATCATCAGGATCGGCGCGGAAGTATCTTCCGGCGATATTTTAGTCGGCAAGATCACTCCGAAAGGCGAAACAGAACTTTCCGCTGAAGAAAAATTGTTAAGAGCTATCTTCGGTGAAAAGGCTAAAGATGTCCGCGATTCATCCCTATATCTTGAACATGGCGAACATGGAAAAGTCGTTGATATAAAAATATTCTCCCGCGAAGCCGGCGATAAATTATCAGCCGGAGTCATCCAATCCGTCCAGGTTTCAGTCGCAAATTTAAGAAAGATGCAGGCTGGCGACAAGATGGCTGGAAGACACGGAAACAAGGGCGTGGTTTCAAAGATCGTTCCGATCGAAGACATGCCTCACCTGGCAGACGGAACGCCGGTTGATATCATCTTATCTCCTTTGGGTATCGTTTCCCGTATGAACCTCGGACAATTGCTCGAGACTCATTTGGGTTTGGCCGCGAAGAAATTGGGATATAAAGTAATGGTCCCTCCTTTGAACGGCGCCAGTGAAGACGCGATCAGAGAGCAGTTAAGGAAAGCCGGCTTGCCTGAAGACGGAAAAGCTGTCCTGTATGACGGCAAGACAGGCGAGGCTTATGACCACAAGATCACGGTCGGATATAAATATATGATGAAATTGAACCATATGGTTGAAGATAAGATGCACCAACGTTCAATCGGCCCTTACTCATTGATTACCCAGCAGCCCTTGGGAGGCAAGGCTCAATTCGGAGGACAGAGATTCGGAGAAATGGAAGTGTGGGCCTTGGAGGCTTACGGCGCCGCCCATTCTTTGCAGGAAATCCTGACCATCAAATCCGACGACGTTCCAGGAAGAAGCAAGGCGTATGAATCGATCATAAAAGGCGAGCCGATCAGGAAGCTCAATGTCCCTGAATCTTTCAACGTTTTAGTGAGAGAATTGAAAAGTTTGGGTTTTGATGTGGAGCTTATCGGCGAAGGGATGAAGGAGATCGGTTATGATGCGGAAATTGTTGAAGAGAAGAGCAGGAAAAGAGAAGAAACTTTAGCCATAGAATAATTAATTAATATAATCATCTCATATATGCTTAACCCAATTAAAACAACTGACTTTGACGCGATTAAGCTTAAGCTGGCTTCACCAGAGGAGATTCTGTCCTGGTCTCATGGCGAAATTACGCGTCCGGAAACAATCAATTACCGCACCCAAAAACCGGAAAAGGACGGTCTTTTCTGCGAACGCATCTTCGGTCCCTCAAAGGATTGGGAGTGTTATTGCGGAAAATATAAAAAAATCCGTTACAAGGGTATCGTCTGCGATAAATGCGGAGTAGAGGTTACAAGAAGCATGGTAAGGCGCGAACGTATGGGACACATCCTTTTGCAGTCCCCCGCTACTCATATCTGGTTCTTAAGAGGCATCTCTTCCAAGATCGGCTTGATCCTGGATTTATCGATGCAATCTTTGGAAAAGGTTGTCTACTTTGCCAGCTTTATCATTACCGATGTCAATGAAGATCTTAGGAATGCAACGATCGAGCAGATCAAGCAGGAATACAAATCTAAGAAGAAATCCATTGAATCGGAATACGCCGCGCAGGTCAATGAATTGAAAGGTAAAAAAGGTAAATTGGCGCAGGAAGGCAAGGCCGCGGAAAATGCTGAAAAAATCGTTGAAGACGGAGTAGAAGCCCTGACCAAAGCTAAAGATGAAAAAATCGAAAACTTAGACCAGGCTTTTGACCAGGCTCAGAAAGAATTGAAAGAACTGAAACCTTTAACGATCATCTCGGAAGGAACATACCAGAATTTAAGCCTTAAATACGGCCATATTTTCGAAGCAGGTATCGGCGCTGAATCAGTGAGGACATTATTGAAAAGAATCGACTTGGATAAGACTATCAAAGAATTGGAAAAGAATCTTGAAGACGTGATCGATTCCAAAAAGGATAAATTGGTAAGAAGGTTGAAATTATTGAAGAGCTTGAGAGCGAATAATATCAGGCCGGAATGGATGGTCATGACAGTATTGCCTGTGTTGCCTCCTGATTTAAGGCCGATGGTCGCTTTGGACGGAGGCCGTTTCGCCACTTCTGACTTGAATGATCTGTATCGCCGCGTAATCAATAGGAATAATCGCTTGAAGCAGCTGATCGAATTAAGCGCGCCGGAAGTTATCTGCCGCAACGAAAAAAGAATGCTTCAGGAGGCTGTTGACGCTTTGATCGATAATTCAGCCCATCATGGCAAGACTGTTGTCGCTTCAACGGGCCAAAAGAGGATGTTGAAATCTCTGGCCGATTCATTGAAGGGCAAACAGGGCCGTTTCCGCCAAAATTTATTGGGTAAGAGAATCGACTATTCCGGCCGCAGCGTAATCGTTGTAAATCCGAAATTGAAATTGAATGAATGCGGTTTGCCTAAGGCGATGGCTATCGAATTGTTCAAGCCGTTCATCATAAGTAAATTGATCAATGAAGGCATGGTTCATAACGTAAGAAGCGCTTCCCGTTATATTGAGACCGGCCATGATCATGTTTGGGATATCTTAGAGGATATCATCCGAGGCGCCTACGTGATGTTAAATCGCGCTCCGACATTGCACAGGCTCGGTATCCAGGCTTTCCAGCCTAAATTGATTGAAGGAAAGGCTATCCAGATCCATCCATTAGTCTGCGTCGCCTTTAACGCCGACTTCGACGGCGACCAGATGGCGGTCCATGTTCCATTGACAAAAGAAGCTATTGCTGAAGCCCGCGACATCATGTTGTCTACCCATAACTTATTGAAGCCGGCTACCGGCGATCCGGTTGTTGCTCCGGGACAGGATATCGTTTGGGGAAGTTTTTATATGACCGAGGCTTTTGGCGAAGAGGATCCGAATAATATTAAATATTTTTCTTCTCCGGAAGAAGCAAAATTGGCTTACAGCACCGGTAATATCAAATTGCAGGATTGGACAATGGTCAGATTCGCCAAGAAGGGATTGGTCAAGACGACCGTAGGAAGAATTATGTTCAATGATGTCCTTCCTGAGGAGTTGCGTTTTGTCAACGAAGTCGTAAACAAAGGCAAATTAAAGAACCTGGTTAAGGACTGTTTCCGTTTTTGCGGTGAAGATAGGACTGTAGTTTTCCTTGACGAATTAAAAGACAACAGCTTCAAGCATATTACCAAGAGCGGTCTTTCCTGGGGCATGGATGATCTTCCATTGTTTGAGGAAAAGGATCAGCTGATCCATGATGCGGGCGTTATGGTAGATAAGATCCAGGAACAATACGAAGAGGGATTGCTGACTGAGAGCGAACGCTACGGTAAGGTTATTGAATTATGGACAAATGTTAAGGATAAGGTTACTGACATCTGCAAGAGCGGATTGCCGGTTGATAACCCTGTTTATTCTATGATTGAGTCAGGAGCCCGCGGTTCTTGGACCCAGCTGACCCAGATTTTGGGAATGAAAGGGTTGGTTACTTCTCCTTCCGGAGAAATCATCGAGCTTCCTGTCAAAGGTAATTTTAAAAAAGGATTCGGAGTGCTCGAATATTTCATCTCAACTCATGCCACTAGAAAAGGTTTATCCGATACGGCCTTAAGAACCGCGAACGCCGGTTATCTGACAAGAAGATTGGTTGATGTAGCCCAGGATGTCCTGATATTTGCTGATGATTGCGGAGACAAAGAAGGAATTGTCATCACAAAAAAAGAGAGTGATGAGATGGGTTATGATTTATTGAAGAGAATCGTGGGAAGATATCTGGCCAAGGATCTGAAGAACGCAGATGGCGAAGTTCTAGTAAAGAAAGGCGAATTGATCACTGAAGAGATTTCTGACGGTCTGAAAAAGGAAAAAATCGAAGAAGTCGCGATAAGATCGGTATTGAATTGCAAGATCAACCGAGGGGCCTGCGTAAAATGCTATGGCTATGATTTGGGTTATAACAGGCCGGTCAAGATCGGCACTGCTGTCGGAACAATCGCCGCCCAATCTATCGGTGAACCTGGAACACAGCTGACCATGAGAACTTTCCATACCGGAGGTGTCGCCGGAACTGAAGATATCACCCAGGGTCTTCCGAGAGTTGAAGAAATTTTTGAAGCGCGCTCGCCAAAGAGAAAGGCTTTTGTGGCTGATGTGGCCGGAAAAGTGCAGATTGAAACAGCGCAGAGAGTTATCAACGATGAAGACGGGAAGATGGTGGTAAATAATCCTCAGGCGAAGATCATAAAAATTTATTACGAAGGCGAAGACGCTGATAAATATAGCTTTGCCGAAGCGATAAAAGAAGCGAAATTGGAAGGGCAGACAGCGGAAAAAGGAAAGAAGCTCGAGCCCAAGATGTCGGTAAGCGACGGAGAAAAAGTAAGGAGCGGCAGCGAATTATTCTCTGTCGGCAAAAAGACGGTAAAGGCGAAGAGAGGCGGAATCGTGAAGATTGAAAATAAGAATATCATGATTGCGACAACGGTTGAGAAGGTCAAAGAATTCGTCGTGCCGAAAGGATTCAATATCTGGGTGAAGAATGGAGATATGGTGGATAAAGGCGACCAATTGACTGATGGCAGTCTTGATCTGCAGCAGCTGTATGAATTACGCGGCCAGCTTGAAGCCCAGAAATATATCATTAAAGAGATCCAATATGTATATTCTTCACAGGGACAGCCATTGAATGACAAGCATATTGAAATAATCGCCAAACAGATGTTCTCAAGAGTTTATGTGACCGAAACTGGCGCTACCAGCTTATTGCCTGGCGAGATATCAGAAAAATCAGTGTTCGGAGACGCTAATACGGAGGCGAAGAAAAAAGGCGGAGAAGAAGCCAAGGGCAATATATTGCTGATGGGTATCAGCAAAGTATCATTGACGACAGACAGCTTCCTGTCCGCGGCCTCCTTCCAGGAGACAGCCCGCGTATTGATCGATGCCGCCGTCAGCGGTAAAGTCGATCCGCTGAAAGGGTTGAAAGAAAATGTTATCATCGGACGCCTGATTCCAGCCGGAACAGGATATATGCCGAAGAAGATTGAGGAATAAAGAACTCAAAAAAAACACCTTCCGTGAAAATGGAAGGTGTTTTTTGTTTGCAGAAGTATTTAATGTAAAATGTAAAAATCAAAAATTAAAATTAACATATTGTCATTTCGAACGAGCGAGAGCGAGGAGAAATCTCGGTAAGCGCTCGTGATGAGATCTCTCGCTTGCACTCGAGATGACAGGGAGAGTTTAATTTTACAGTCCGTATTTTGCTATATTCGCATCCGCAAAGCTTTGGATCCGTTCGATTTCTTTCTTGCCGGCGCTATTTTTGAATAAATGAGAGAATCTTCCTTGCAGTTTCAGATACTCTTCGACTTTGATCTGCGGTTTCGGCACTTTCATGGCATTCGATAATTTTCCGTTTACATATTCGACGACAGGGTAGAGGCCTGTTTGCGCCGCTAGTTTGCCGATCTTGATCGTGTCGCTAGGATCAGTTTTCCAGCCAGGGACGCAAGGAGAGGCGATCTGGATATAGCCCGGACCCGGAATCGTAAGCGCTTTCTGCACTTTTTGCATGATATCAGCCGGAAATCCGGCTGTTGTCTGGGCGACATAGTCCAATCCATGCGCCAGGGCGATTGCAAGCATATCCTTTTTTTTCTGATGCGAGCCGATGCCATCTATATGTGAAGCGTCATTTTTGTTTATGGATATGCCGGCCGGAGTAGTGGTCGTATTTGCTCCCCATGGCGTCGCGCCGGAAGCCTGGACGCCGGTATTGCTGTAAACCTCGGTGTCATAGCAGATATACAAGACATCATCTCCGCGCGCCCACATCCCCGATATCTGCCCGATGCCGATATCAAATGTTCCTCCATCACCGCCTTGAGCGATGACTTTTATTTTTCTTGGTTGTTTGGAGTGTTTATTCTGGTAGTCTAAGGCTGCTCTGATCCCGGAGGCAACGCTTGCCGCGTTTTCAAACAGAGAATGGATCCAGGGCATCCCCCATGAGCTTTCGGGATACGGGGTGGTAGTCACTTCCAGGCAGCCGGTGGCGTTCGTAATTATGATATCCGGCCCCAGGGCTTCGGTTACCGTTCTTGCCGCCAGCAATTCTCCGCAACCGGCGCAAGCGCGATGGCCGGGAGAGATTGGACGTTTTGATTTAGGTTTTAAAGTGTCCATGTTATTAAAATTATTTGAAAATTTAAAATTGATAATTGAAAATTAATTTATACTTCTTCACTTAATTCTTTAATCTTTTTAATATCTTTCAAATCATTTAATTTTTCCAATTTGCCGATGAATTTGCTTGCATCTAAAATTTCAATCAGGATCGGCTTGCCAGAGGGAGAGGCGTGGATCAAGAAATTGCCAAATTCAAGGACATTATTTATTTGTCCTGATGCTAATTCTATGGTTATTATGTTTGCTTCTATGTCGTAATGCATTTATTTTTTCGGATAAAAAGTTAGTATTTTTATGATTTCATCCTCTAGTTTATAAACAGCTTTGATTCCATCTTTTTGGGCAAAGTAAAACATTCCTTTTTTGTTTATTTTTTCCGGAGCATTTATTGCATCCTCGATCTGTTCACGCGTGAAAAAGACTTTATGGCGGTTGAGTATATCAAATTTTTTTTCAGCGTAGGAAGTGAAGTGGGTCATATTGATTAATCTTTACCTGCTCCGTCTTTAGAGCATTCGGATGTGCTTATATGTAAGTGGTTGCTTTCGGATCCAATATATTTTGCCCCGCACGTAGCGGCAGACTTAGACAAGGCTTGATTTGTTTCCGATGTTTTTACATCTTCTCCTCCGTCGCCAAAATCAACGGCATATGATTTTGAGCCCGACCCGCCTCCATAATGGCATGATTGACAAGTGTGCGCGCAGGCTGATTGTTTGGTGCCGGCCTCGCAAGTATCGCATTTATTAAATCCTGCGCTCGCCATATTTAAACTATCGCTGATTGAGGATATTCTTCCGCATCCGGAGCAATTATAAGTATTATCTAATTCTTTTCTCATACAAGCGAGCAGGTTTTTTAATGAGTCAGAAGCGTCATCCCATTGTTTCTCAATTCCGGCATCAAACTCCCAGTCTTCTAATTTTGTTGTTTCTTCCTCCGCTGGCTTAACCCAAGCTACTTTCAGGGGCGCGAATTTTGTCAGTTCTGGATTGATCTGATAAAGAATCAGATATGATGATAGCGCGATTATCAATCCGGTCAAGCTGGCGCCGATCCATGATTTTGCCTCCCCGATTCGGGACTGATTTCCGCCGGCTGTCAGCCAGATAAACCCGCCGATCATCATGACTATCGTTGCCAGTATGCCGACTATGCTGATTGCGTATTTGTAGATGCCGACGATATACTCGCCGAGCCATGAAATGCATAACTTATTTTCGTCATCCGAACATTGTTTCGCGTCCGTGAATCTATCCATCCCGGGAATTGTTATTTGCATGCTGTCGAATGGGTTTTTAATATAGAGATCATCAGCTTTAGCAGGAGTAGGGGAAAATAAAAATAGTAGGTTAAAAATATTAAAAAATATGATTATTGCTATAATTATTTTATTTATCATGGTTATTTGCATTCTCTATAAGAAATATTCTTAAAACATTCTTTTCCGCTTTCAAATTTTTCACCAACATAACCGCTTGGCGTTGTTTTGCCTTTACACTCAGATTCGGTTATATTGTCACAGCTGAAATATTTTGAATAATTGCTATTACTTAAGCAGCACCCTTTAATTGTTGATGAGGAGGAAGTGCACTTGTAATAACCATTCGATTGTTTGGAGTTAGAACATGATGTGTAATTACCGCAAAATTGATTATCTGAGCCTGAGCATGTCGTAGATGTTTTATTGCTGCAGCCAGTAAATTCGGTTTTATTGCTATCATAAGTAAGGCAAGCCCCTGTTGTTTTTTCGCATTTCTTAGTTGAACTGTTATACGTATAATCTGTGCCAGAATGCCAAGCGCCGCTTGCAGTGCAGGTATTTTTATAAACCGATCCGCCCAGATTATCACAACACCCTAATTCGTAAATTGTTTTTATATCCAATTTCTTAAATGTAACCAATGCTGGATTTATTGTGGCTAATATCATATAAGATCCCAAGGCTAACACCAAGCCTGTCAGCGAGGCCTTGATCCATTCCTGGGCTTCTGATATTTTCGATTGGTTACCCCCGGCAATCAGCCACATAAACCCGCCGATCATCATAACGATTGTCGCTAAAATACCGACAACGCCGATCGCGTACTTGTAGATAGATTTTATCAATACGCCGATTGAATTGCCGTTTATAGAGTAACCGTCTGTTTCGCTTCCTGACATCCCAGCGTTTTTAGCTTCAGTGTCAAATCCAGGAATTGTAATTTGCGGTTTAAAATTAATATCGGCTGCATGGATAATTTCCGGCAATGCGAACAAAACAGCCAATCCGATCAGCTGGAAAACAAAAATCAGCGTGAAAATTATTTTTATGATTCTAGGGATTTTTTTCATCATATTTTATATTTTGCCGATAAACTTCACACCGTCATCTTTCTTTTGGACATCGTTAATTATCTTTTTAATCATTTCCTTCGTAATATCGCGTCCGCCTAATCCGACGATGAAGCTTTGGATTTTTGCCTTTACTTTTCCTTGCGCCGCCGCTTTCAAATCTATCGCTAACGGCCCCATGCTGCCTAAAGATATGGCTTTTTCAATCACCGCGACACATTTCGCTTTCTGCAGGATGGCATTTATCTCATCGCCTGGAAACGGCCTGAAAGTCTTTATTTTTAATATTCCGATATCATTGAAAATCTTTTTTGAATGCAGTTCGTCAACCGCTTCTTTAATTGTGCCGATTACCGATCCCATGGCAACGAGGACTACCTTGGGGAAGCGTGAGCCGTAATATTCAAGCAGGCCGTTATCGATAACAACGCTTTTCTCTTTTTCTTTTGAATCGAATATTTTTTGGAATTCCGCGTATTCTTTCTTTATCACATCAAGACTGGAAATCAAGTCATCCTGCAGATCTTCCCGAATTTCCATGTAGGTAGCCGGACCTGCAAAAGCGCCTATAGTTATCGGGTTTTTCGGGTCCAGATAAGACCCCTTTTTCGGTTTGTATGGCTTTAGGAATCTGCTGATCTGTTTTTCGGAAAAGATCGTTACCGGTTCGTAAGTATGGGTCAAGACAAAGCCGTCAACATTGACCATAGCCGGCAAATTCAGTTGTTCGGCTATTTTGTAAGCCAAGATATGCTGGTCAACGGCTTCTTGGTTGTTTTCAGCAAATAGCATTACCCAGCCAGCGTGCGCAACAGCGTGCACATCCTGCTGGTCATTCCAGATATTGATCGGCGCGGAAACGGCGCGGTTAGCGCAAGTCATTACGACCGGCAACCTCATGCCGGCGATATTGTAAACGACCTCGGACATCAGAAGCAGACCTTGGGAGGAGGTGGCGGTATAAACACGGACACCGGTAGCGCTGGCGCCGACTGTAATCGAGGCGGCGGCAAATTCGCTTTCCGCTCGGACGAATTCATAATCCGCTTCGCCGTCGGCTTTGAATTTAGCCAAGTCTTCTACGATATGGGTTTGCGGAGTGATGGGATAGGCGGAAATGACGCCTGGTTTGATGTTTTTGATGGTAAGCGCGATCGCGCGCGATCCCTCGAGAATTTGTTTCATAGTATATAAATTTTATTTGTCATTATCTAATTCCATTGCAATTGCTTTTACCGGGCATTCAGCGGCGCAGATTCCGCAACCTTTGCAGTAGTCTGCATCGAAATCATAATATTCTTTTCCGCTTGAATTCTTCTTGCAGGTATTATAGACGGTCCCCTCCGGGCAGACCCGATAGCAGATGCCGCAGGAAATGCATTTTTCATGGATGTAATCAGGTTTTTGGGTGCGCCAGCCGTGGGTTTTGGTATTTAGGGTTGAATTTGGCTTGGCGTTTATGTTAATTTTCATGTTGTTTAATCTAAAATTTAAAAGTCAAAATGCAAGATGACAATTTAAAATGTTAAAATTATTTTTGTCATCTCGAACGGATGTGAGAGATCTCATCCAAAGCGCTTACCGAGATTTCTCACTCACTCCGTTCATTCGAAATGACAGTATGTTTTCAATTTTGCATTGTAATTTTTCATTTTGATATTTGCATTTTACATTTTGTATGCTTCTTCAATCGCCTTGATGTTTTTCTCAATAACCGCCTCGCCTTTTTCCTGGAATTTTTCTTTTATCGCTTCTTTTAATGATCCAATGTTAATCAGGTTTGTCGCTTTGGAAAACGCGCCCAGGATTGTCGTATTTATTATGTTTTTACCGATAACATCCAAGGCGATTTTTGTCGCGTCAACAGTATAAATTTTTTTGAACGGCAGGTTAAGTTCTTTTTTTGATTTGCTTGTGTTTATGATAGCGATTGTTTCCTTCGAACAACCTCGTTCCAGCGCCGGCGAGCCTAAAAGAGTGGGGTCCTGGACGATCAGGATGTCGGGATTATTAACTTGTTCGCGGGTTCTGATCGGCTTATCGTCAATCCTGGCGAAGGATTCAACCGGCGCGCCTGTTCTTTCAACGCCAAAAGACGGAAAAGCCTGCGCTATTTTTCCGTTCTTGAACGCCGCAATCGCTATAAGTTCCGCAGCAGTCACAACGCCCTGTCCGCCGCGGCCATGAATTCTTATTTGAATCATATTATTTTAAAAATTCAGTTATGATTTTTTCCCAAATTTCCCGAGATACATCTCCTTCGATCTTGTATCCGTTGATAAACCAAGTCGGCGTGCCCTTTATTCCAAGATCGGTTGCGTCCGCGTAATCTTTCTGGATCTGGGGGAGATATTTCTTATTTTCAAAACAATTTTTGAATTTGATCGGATCAGCCCCCGCCTCTTCGGCTAAATTTTCCAATTCATTTTTTTCTGAAACTCCCTGGTTTTGGAATAATCTGTCATGCATCGGCCAGAACAATCTTTGTTCTCCGGCGCAACGGGCCGCCATGGCCAAATCTATCGAATACTCCTGTTTTACCGTGAAATCGCGGTATATCAGTCTTACATCTTTATTATATTTAAGGACGATATCTCTTATGACCGGGTATGAATTTTTACAGAAAGGGCAGGCGAAATCCGAGAATTCAACTATGGTAATTTTCGGATCAGCCGCTCCGAAATAATAGCTATTTTCATTTTCAGCGTCATATCTTTTTTCCGAAACCGCCGGCCTTTTTTCTGTTGTTATTTTTTTTGCCAGGGAAAATACATATAAAGATGCGGCAAGCAAAAGAGACAGAAAGACCGTTAAAATAACGATAAGCGGGATGCCCCACCATTTTTTATACCAACTTATGTCGTTATTTGCCATTGTTCTTTGGATTAAAAAATGTGATAATTATGGTAGAAAGATTCTTTAAAGCATTCTGGATATCCGGATTTATCCGTAGGTTCGGATTATGTTGTCATTATAACACCTTTTTATGTTAAATAAAAATATAAATGATTTTGAGAAAGAGGCGGAAAGAAGATTGAAAAAGCGCGAAAAAAAGAAAAAGGGAAAAATGAAGGTAAGCGGAGGGCAAGTGAAGAAATTACAGAAGATAATTGGTAAGAAATAAAAATAATGTCATTGCAATGACAATTGTATATGAAACTAATCTCTTGGAATGTAAACGGAATAAGGGCGGCGGTGCGCGGCGGTTTCGCTGGCTTTTTGGAAAGTGAAAAGCCGGATATTTTAGGTTTGCAGGAAATCAAGATTACGCATGCGGCGCGCGAGAAAGAAAAATTCGATTTCAAATATTATGAAGAATTTTGGAATCCGGCTGAGCGCCCGGGATATAGCGGAACAGCAATATTGGTGCATAGAGACGCAATACAGCATATGTCCGGCGGCATAATAAACGGAATCGGCGTTCCGGAGTTTGATAAGGAGGGCAGGGTACAGACGGCGGAATTTGAAAAATTTTATTTTGTGAACATTTATTTTCCTAATGCGAACCATGAGTTATCTCGTTTGGATTATAAATTGAGATTCAATGAAGCCCTGTTGAAATATGCTAAAAAGCTGGAAAAGAGAAAACCGGTTATAATGTGCGGTGATTTTAATGTGGCGCATGCGGAAATTGATATTAAAAATGCCAAGGCCAATATTGGCAATGCGGGGTTTACCTACGAAGAGCGAGGCTGGATGGATAAATTTTTGAAAGCCGGTTTTGTTGATACATTTAGGAGTTTGAATAAGAATAAGATACAATATAGTTGGTGGAGTTATATGTTCCGCGCGCGTGAAAGGAATATCGGCTGGAGGATAGATTATTTTTTGGTTTCAAAAAAAATAACAAAAAATATAAAAAATGCCTTTATTTTGGATCAAGTAAAAGGGTCTGACCATGCTCCGGTCGGGATAATCTTGAAATAAGGAGGGGTGAATGCAAAAAGAGTGCGGATGCGGACTTTGCAGGACAGCGCAAATTATTTATGATAGGCGCAGAATTAAAGAGTTTAAATGCCAATCTTGCGGAAAAGAATGGGAGAAAATAAAGGATAAATGGGCCTCAAAAGCCCAAGAAGAAACAAAAATGGCTCAAAAATAACATTATTTGAGCCATTGATTTTTTAAGGAATTTTCGCTAAGATAGACTAAAATAAGCTATATATTATTTAAATGACTATGTCTAACTACAACCACAAAGAAATAGAGAAAAAATGGCAGGCAAAGTGGGCGGAAATGGATTTGTATAAGGCTGATAATGATTCGCCAAAAGAAAAGAGGTATATCTTAGATATGTTTCCATATCCATCCGGAGCCGGCCTTCATGTCGGGCATGTGGAATCATACACGGCAACAGATATTTATACTCGCTATTTAAGGATGAACGGTTTTAACGTCTTGCATCCGCAGGGCTGGGATGCTTTCGGGTTGCCGGCAGAAAATTACGCGATCAAAACAGGCATCCATCCGGCAGAAACAACCAAGGAGGCTATCCATAATTTTATCCGCCAGATCAACTCATTGGGCCTTTCTTATGATTGGAGCCGGGAAATAAATACTTCTGATCCGGCTTACTATAAATGGACGCAATGGATGTTCTTGCTTTTTTATAAACATGGGTTAGCCTCTAAAAAGAAGGGCAAAGTGAATTGGTGTGAAAACTGCCAAACAGTGCTTGCGCATGAACAGGCGGAAGGCGGAAAGTGTGAACGTTGCGGAAATCAGGTGATCCAAAAAGATTTAGAGCAATGGTTTTTTAAGATTACTGATTTTATTGAAGATCAGGAGGTTGAGGGGAAGAAGATGAATGGTCTTTTGTCCGGTCTTAGCGATATGGATTGGCCGGAATCGACTAAGTCGGCGCAAAAGAATTGGATCGGAAAATCAGAAGGAACGGAGTTTCAATTATCAATTAACAATTCTCAATTATCAATTAATGTTTATACGACTCGTCTTGATACAGTATTTGGCATGACTTATGTTGTTGTTGCGCCTGAACATGAAATTGTAAATAAAATTAAAAATTACGAATTAAAAATTACGAATTATGATGAGATGGTTGATTATGTTGAAAACAGTAAAAAGAAGACTGAATTAGAAAGGACGGAATTAGCAAAAGAGAAAACTGGAATTGAGCTTAAGGATATCAAAGCAATTAATCCGTTTACAAAGGAAGAAGTGTCGGTATTTGTCGGCGATTATGTTTTAGGCGGATATGGCACCGGCGCGGTTATGGCTGTTCCGGCGCATGATGAGCGCGATTTTAAGTTTGCTAAGAAATATGGTTTAGGAATTAAAACTGTTGTCTCGGGTGGTGAATCAGAAGATGAAGCTTTTGCTGAAGATGGTGTTTTGGTTGATTCAGAAGAATTTACCGGGTTAACTTCGGTTGAAGCCCGCGAGACGATGACAAAATGGCTTGAGGAAAAAGGGATTGGCAAAAGGAGAATAAACTATAGATTAAGAGATTGGCTGGTTAGCCGCCAAAGATATTGGGGCGCGCCGATTCCGATTATTTATTGCGACCACTGCGGGGCCGTTCCTGTTCCGGAAGAGGATTTGCCAGTGACATTGCCGACTGATGTTGATTTTAAGCCGACGGGCGAATCACCGCTGAATTATTCAAAGGAATTCCAGGATGTGAAATGTCCGAAGTGCGGCGCGAAGGCAAGAAGGGAAAGCGATACTATGGACACTTTTGTCTGCTCTTCTTGGTATTATTTGCGTTATGCTGACCCGAAGAATGAAAAAGAATTCGCGAGCCGTGAATCTCTTGAAAAATGGTTGCCGGTCGATGTTTATGTTGGCGGCGCCGAACATTCAGTTTTGCATTTATTGTATGCGCGCTTTTTTGCCAAAGTTTTGCAAAAGTATGGATATATTGATTTTAACGAGCCGTTTTTAAAGTTGAGACATCAAGGTATTATCTTGGGTGAAGATGGCAATAAGATGAGCAAATCAAAGGGCAATGTGGTCAATCCTGATGAAGTGGTCGAGATGTGCGGCGCTGATTCTTTAAGGATGTATGAGATGTTCATGGGCCCCTTAGAAGATATGAAACCTTGGAATACCAAGGGCATTGTCGGAATCCAGAGATTTTTAGAAAAGGTCTGGAAATTGAGCGAAAAGGAATTGCAGGAATGCGATGGAAATCATGAGCTTTGTAAGACGACTCCGATCGAATTGAAGCAGATGCTCCATAAGACGATCAAGAAAGTTACGGAAGATATTGAGGATTTCCGCTTTAATACCGCTATTTCTCAGATGATGATTTTTGTGAATTTATTAGGAAAATACGAGAAATTCCCGAAGAAAATGCTGTTCAAGTTCTTAGTATTGCTTGCGCCATTCGCGCCGCATATCGCCGAAGAGCTTTATATGAAAATCGATGGCCAGGCGAATAGCATATTTAAAGAGGAATGGCCTAAATATAACCTCGCAATGATTAAAGATGAAACTATCAGCCTGGTCGTCCAGGTCAGCAGCAAGGCAAGAGATGTGATCAGCGTGCCGGCGGAAATTTCGGAAGAAGAAGCAAAGGAGGCGGCACTAGGCAGTGAAAAAGTTAAGAAATGGCTGGAGGGCAAAGAGATTATGAAGACTATATTCGTTAAAGGTAAGTTGATAAATCTTGTGACAAGATAAGCGTGAAACAATAAAAAGGACTTGGCCGCGGCCAAGTCCTTTTTATTCGGGCAGAATGTGTGTGGTTTTATAGATTCGCTAAAAGCCAGCTTCCGTCAGATTGTTTTTGGAGGTGAAATTTCAGAGTTGCGGTGTAACCGGAAAAAGAGATTGTTGTCGAGTAAATTTTTTCCGTATCTGACGAGCTTGTAAGTTTGGCGTCGGACATGATATTGCCCAGATTGAATTTCCCCTCCGAATCAAGAAAATTCAGGGTATATTCGGCCGCAGGTTTAAAATTTTCAGTAAAATATTTAAGAGATTTTTCCGAGTCGTTGTTCATTATCGAGCTGGCTATGGAATAAAATATTTCCTGATTTTGGCTTGAGCTTTGATCCGTATTTGTCTGGTTTGATGACAGGGTTCCGGCGGCAATCTGATTTAAATCCGCGTCTGTTATGCCTAGCCCCATTTGTTTCATTATCTCAAAAGCGGTATTCGGGCGGCTTAAAAAATAGCGTTTTCCGTCCGAGGGATTAACATACCATGCCTCTCCGTTTGTTTCAATCTGGAGAAATATTCTTCCCTCATTGTTGTTAGTAAAGGTATTATCAATTTTTATTTTATCAGCGCCGGATAAACTGTAATCATTTTCAACCTCAATCATATCGCCGTAGCCGTCATCATCCGAGTCCGAGCTTCCTTTATCGGACCCAAGCGCGTCTTCCAGCGCGTCGCCTAACCCATCGGAATCGCTATCGGTTTCTCCGGAATCAATAAGGCCGACAGGAATTTTTTTAAGGTCGGAATTAGTTATGCCCGCGCCGAATGAGCGCATAAGATCAAAGGCGTCATCCGGCCGTCCCATGTAATATTTTTTTTGGTCGGATGGGTTAACATACCAAGCCTCGCCGTTTGCTTCAACTTGCAATAAAATGCGTCCGGATAATTTCTGAGACAAAGTCGAATCAGCAAGACTGGATCTGGCTTGCAGCAGCGCAAAGGAAAAGATGATCAAAAAGAATTTTATGTGCTTGGAAATCATTTTGGGAAGCGGATTAAATTTGTTATAATGAATATATATGATTAAGTTTACAAAAAAGAAAATTATTTTATCTGTTTTCGCGATTATTATTGTCGGAATCGCTGTTTTTGCCGCTCATGGTATTCTTGGTTATTTCGGCTACAGGAAAGCTGCGGAAGCATCCGCAAGCATGCCCTGGCAGGATGCCGGAACGATTACATATTATATGCCGCAATGCGTTCTTGATACTCCTGCCACATCGCCTACGACTTGCGCTATTTCATGCCCTCTTTCCGTAACGGCTTTGGCATCGGCCTGCGTCGGATATTCAGAGCTCTGGGTTACCGGCCAAAACGGGACGACATACATCGACGTTCCGATCGGGTTTGTTTACAGCGGCGGAGGAACGGTTCCGGCAGTCGGTATGTCATTTATTGCCGGCGGATCTTCTAATGTCAGTCCATGGGTGATAGGCATTCCGGGCGCGTCTGCTTCACGGATCCAAAAATTAGCCGATGCTTTTAAATTTATTATAGCAACCATAAGATAATAAAACAAAAAAAAAGTAATATGGATTTATTGGAACAGACTAAACAACTTTGCAAGATGTATGAAATAAAACCTGCCCGATCGAAAGGGCAGAATTTTTTAATCGATGAAGAAAGTTATGATGCGATAATCAGAGCAGCTGACCTGAAAAAAGATGACACAGTGCTCGAGGTCGGGCCGGGACTGGGATTTCTGACCGCCATATTGGCTAAAATTGTTAAAAGGGTAGTCAGTGTCGAGCTGGATGATAAATTGGCAGGCCTCTTGCAGATAGCGCTTGATTCGCAGGGTGTTGAGAATGTGGAAGTTGTAAATCAGGATGTCATGAAATTTGAAATTTCCGACTTATTTCCTCTTGCCAAGGGGGAGATTAAGAGGGGGTATAAGATTGTCGCCAATCTTCCATACAATATTACTTCTCAATTTTTACGGAAGTTTTTGTCGGAGGTGGAAATTAAGCCGGAATCGATCGTTTTGATGTTGCAAAAAGAGGTGGTTGAGCGTATTACGGCCGGTCCGGGAGAAATGAGCTTGCTTGCAGTTTCGGTCCAGTTTTATGCGGAGGCGGAATTGGTTGAGGTCGTTAAAGCGGAAAATTTTTGGCCGGCGCCGAAAATAGATAGCGCGATAGTGAGATTGAAATTGAAAGAAAAAATCCCCCTAACCCCCCTTATCAAGGGGGCAGTAGATGAGAAAGATTTTTTCAGATTGGTTAAATTCGGATTCAGCGCGAGAAGGAAGATGTTGAAAAATAATCTGGCGGGAGGACTGCACATGAAACAAGGTGAAATTGAGGAAAAAATCAAAAAAATAGGCTTGGACCCGAAAATAAGAGCGCAAGATTTGTCCATGGAGGATTGGATGGGATTATATAAGGAATTTTATCAATAAATTGTCATTGCGGGGAGCGGAGCCCTCCACTGTCATCCTCGCGAAAGCGGGGATCCAGGGTTGATTAGTGGGAAGATGAAAATTATAGAATAAAATTAGAAAGCAATAAGTATGAATTTATATTATGTATATATCCTGGCTAGCAAAAGAAATGGAGTATTATACATAGGCGTAACTTCTAATTTACTAGAAAGAGTTGATCAGCATAAGAGAGGTATTTACGACGGATTTACTAAAAAATATAGCATAAATAAGCTAGTTTATTACGAAACATTTGAAAATATTAATGACGCAATCGCTAGGGAAAAACAATTAAAGAAATTCAATAGAAAGTGGAAAATAGAATTGATTGAAAAAGAAAATCCAACTTGGCGAGATATCTATGACGATTTACTTTAGTCAACTTCATTCTGGCTTACCCTGGATCCCCGCTTTCGCGAGGATGACAGATGAGATTGTATTGTGCAATGATAAAAATGTTTGGAGCTTTGTATGAGTTTGTGTTATAATAAGGTTATATTTTTCTCGTTTTCCCCATGCAAGAAAACAATTACGATTTTAATAATGATAATCAGGGAAATAATGATTTTCCTCCTAGGCAACCGCTTGGCAAAAAGCAAAAGTTCGCGGCTGCCTTTTTGATTGTTTTCGCGTTGGCTTTTATTGGGTTATGGATAGCGCAGTTTAAGAAGAATTTGAAAGAGCCGTTTTCCGCAAAAACGCAAAAAAATACGGAAAAAGCGCAGGAAAACGGCCAAAATGATCCTAAAAAAACAGACACGGATAAAGACGGTTTGAGCGATTGGGATGAATTGAATGTTTACCAAACTTCGCCTTATCTTGAAGACAGCGATAGCGACGGGTTTTCCGATAAAAGCGAAATATTAGTCGGAGAAAACCCTAATTGCGCTAAAGGGCAGGATTGCTCTGCGGGCGATAGCTTATCCAAAGGAGATGGTATCAGTAGTGATAATGAAATTCTAAGCAATCTCTTGGGGCAGGCGGATGTTAATCTTAATATCGGAACCAGTTCTTTGAATGCTCAGGGCCAGAATAATCTGCAAAGCACCTTAGATGGACAGGCTGATGCCAAAACTTTAAGAAAAATGTTGCTTGATGCCGGAATGGATCCGAATGTTTTGAATAAAATCAGTGATGATGTTTTGATGAAGAGTTATAGCGAGATTTTAAATAAAAAATGAAAATAAATATAAATAAATTTAAAAATAGATTTAGTGGGTTGATTTTATTATTAGCTATTTTTTGTTTTATCATTCCTTTGGGAGCAAAAGCCTTTGCTCCTGTTACAGTTGCCAATCCGACTCAAGAAGCTTCAGATAATAAAAATTGGCTTCAAAGTTTCTATAACTGGACCGAACAAAAAGGCTTGGTGACGGCAGGTTCTAAGGCATTACAGGCTGCAATTTCCAATGCTCTGAATACTATTGCTTATGATACGGCAACATGGATCGGTTCCGGCGGAAAAGGACAAAAACCACTTTTTATAACCGAAGATTGTGGGACTTATTTGGCTAATGTTGGAGATAATGCTGTCGGCACATTTATAGAGAAGGTAGGCGGTGAATGGAATTTTAATCTTTGCGAACCAGATTTGGCAATAAAAGTTAAAATAGGTTTAGGATTAAAGCAGTATTCAAAGCCAAGCACCCCCTCATGTACTTTCAGTGATATGGTTAATAATTGGGAAGAAGAATTACAAAGGGAAGATTTTTTGGGGAGATTTCAGGATATGTTTGAGCCATCATCTAATGATTTAGGTATTGCTTTGAGCTTGCATACAGGCATTCTTGAGGAAAAGCAGTTAATAGAGAATAAGGAAAGAGATGGATTAATAGCCAAGAAGGGATGGCTGGATGTCCGTGGCATTGACGGAAAACAAGAAAGCGTGACAGACCAGGCCGTAAGAAGATTAGAACAAACGGGCCAGCTTCAGGCGGACAATCTTGCTAAGTTTACTGGAGATGCTTTTATTGATGCGGCAAATGTATTTTTAAATCAGCTTGCAATTACAGCGTTTAATAATCTGATGTCGACATTGGGAAACAGTCTTGATGAAACATCTTCCTCTTATTCCGGAGACTACGGCGGGTTGTCAGACGCTGATTCGCAAAAAACATCAAGCGGAGCTTCGGGGCTTAAGGATAAATTAAGGACATTGATCGAGCCTAGCTTCGCAACGCGCGGCGACTATGATATTTTGGCCGAGCTTTCGACTTGTCCTGATCCGGACAAGGCCGGGCCGACAAATTGCGTTATAACGGAAAAATTCAGGCAGGCTATTTCGGAAAAAAAGACTGTCGGGGAGGCGATGTCGGAAGGATATCTGAATTCAGCCGGAATTTTCGGTTTCACTTCTGATAATCTTGAGCCATCTTACAATGATGAGAATTATCCTTATCGTTCGATGATAATTTTAAGGAAATTCAGGATTTTGCCGGTCGGATGGGAAGTGGCCGCGCAGTATATAAAAGAGAATTCGAGCGTGGGGACGAGAAATTTTGAAGATCTGATCGCTTGTTTCGACTCCGAAGATGAATATGAAGGATATGAGGACACATGGTGCGATGGATTGGTTGATCCGAACTGGGTATTGAAAGCGCCTTTGAATTATTGCAAACGCGAAGGGGCGGGGCCGGAAATAACGAACGAACAGATAACAGGATCGGGAGATGACAGCGAACGTGTCATAAGCAGGAATGAAGATTATTGCGCCGACGAACAGTCATGCATCAAGGAAAATAGCGACGGCTCCTGTCAATTATACGGCTATTGCACGGAAGAAAGAAGGAAATGGGATTTGGGAACAGACACATGCGAACCGAGAAACAGCACCTGCCAGACGTTCAAGAGTAGCGACGGCAGCACTGTGAGTTATCTTGAAAATACATTGGACTATAGCGATTGCTCGGCTGATTATGCCGGATGCAATGCTTATTCTTTAACCGGAACATATAGCTCGGGAAGCTCGACTGTCAGCTGGAGCAATTCCAATATGGCCTATTTTGATAATGACGCAAAAACTTGCACCGAAGAAAACGAGGGCTGTTATGGATTTTTAAGAGTAAAATCGGGAGTTAATCTGTTTATGAATTCAGGTTTTGAGGATTCTTTGACCGGCACTGTCTGGGAAGGCGCCGGAACGGTGGACGACGATGCCTATGAAGGCGCGCAAAGCCTGCAGATAAGCGGAATGGATAAGACTGTCGAAATCGGACCGAGCGATTATTCTGTTGGCGGCCATTCATTCACCCTGTCATTTTACGCGAAAGATTGCGGATATGACGGCGAGCTTTATCTGGGCGGAGCGACAAGTTCTTTGGTAACCTCTTCAAGCTGGAGCCGTTACTCGATCAGTTATCTGTTTCCCGCTTCCACTGTCGGGAATAAAACGCAGTTCGGGATAAATAATGCAGACAGTAACTGCAAGATAGACGCAATAGAATTAGAGCTCGGAGAAACGGCTTCAGACTACAGCGATTATGGCGATTCCGGAATGATTTATCAGAAATTTTTGCCAAAGTATCTTGAGAATTCATGCTATAACGATCCGGGGACGGATTATTCGCTGAAGAGCGACGCGCCTTCCGTGTGCGATAACTTCGTAAGACAGTGCAACGCTTCCGAGGAGGGTTGCGAACAATATACATCCGCTTCGGACGGGACCAGCGTTACGGCTAAAACGGTTACCCAGGATTATTGTCCGTCAGAATGCGTGGGTTATGATACTTATATCCAAGGCGAGACGACCTTTGATTCCTTAAGGGATGAATATTTTATCCCTTCTTCGGCCCAAACTTGCGGAGCTGAATCTTCCGGATGCGATGAGTTTACTAATTTGGATAAAGTGAGCCAAGGAGGAGAAGGAATTGAATATTACAGTTATTTAAGACAATGCATTAAACCCGATTCTAATAATTGTTCGGAATTTTATGTCTGGGAAGGAAGCGACGAAGCCGGATATCAATTAAAAGTGATGCAGCTCAAGAAAGACGCTTCCAATAATCCCGTAACGATAGAAGATGACAGCGCGGAATGCAGTTCCGCTATCTATAACCTGCCGTCAACGGATTCATCATACAATTCCGATTGCCGCGAGTTTTACAATAACAACGGAGCGGTTTCATACCACCTGTTGAGTTATACGGTCAGCTGTTCCGACAGTTGTTATCCGTACAGGAGAACAAAAGTTAATACAGACCCATCCATAACCGATCAGGCAAGCTGCGGAAATATTTTATGTTCAAGTTCGTCTTCTGACGGACAGAACCAATGCTGGAACGACAAGGGAGACAGCAATTCCGCGAATGATGAATGCGTCGTCTGCAGGGGCGGAGGAGTCTGGGATTATCAGGCCGGAGCCTGCGTATTTATGGCCATTCCCGACGAGGGCGTAACATGTTCAGCCGCCAATAACGGATGCAGAGAATACAGCGGCAATACCGGAAACAATGTAGAGGTTGTCCTGAATAATGATTTTGAAGGCACTACCCATAATTGGAACGGTTCGATCGCGTTAAGCAGCGAAGCGCTGATCGCTGGCGGAAATTCCCTATTGGTTTCCGATACGTCTTCCGTTTCCGATAACACCCGCGCTGCAAGCACGTCCGTTTAT
The DNA here is from genome assembly GCA_964360445.1 of uncultured Gammaproteobacteria bacterium. GTDB lineage: Bacteria > Patescibacteriota > Patescibacteriia > Patescibacteriales > JAKAJF01 > CAYHWE01. The sequence goes on from CAYHWE010000004.1 coordinate 42,600, forward strand.
TCCTTGGTTGAAAAAGGCAAGTCATATAATTTAAAATTCATCGCCAAGCCGGGAAGTAGCAATGGGTTTACGAAGATCAATTCTATCAGCCTGATAAACGGTTCCGGATCAGCCTCTTCTTTCGTGTCCGGCCTGGAAAAGAAGAGCAGCGATTGGCAGATTTATGAAATGAATATTGCCGAGCTCGACCATGATATCGATTCCGGCGAAATGCTTGAGATAAAAGCGGACGGGAATATTTATATCGATGATGTGAAATTGACAGAAATAACCGATCGTTATTATCTCATCCAAAATTCCTGGTCAACTCCGGATTCATGCAATGAAGACAGTTATGGCAACCCGTATCCTTTATATATGTTGGGATGCGATGCGTATAGCGACAGGGATAACAACACTCATTATATCCATAGCTTCAGCAATTTATGTCAGGAATCCGCGGTCGGCTGCGAGTTGATGATCGATACGAAAAATTCAAGCGCCTATGGTTCCGAAACATTCACCGATATGACGGTTCCGGCCGATGAATATAAATATGT
>CAYHWE010000005.1:0-41306 GCA_964360445.1 uncultured Gammaproteobacteria bacterium
TGGCCTTTTTCGAACTCCTTCAGCGTCGCCGGATTCACGGAATCGAAACCGATGCAATCGATCCTGATATTCGCTTTCCGTTTCAGCTCAAGAAGCCGGGGATGCTTCGCTATTTCTGCCCTCACCTGGCAAGCGGCGAACGGAGTTTTTCCGCTAGCTATTATGCTCGGCAGAAGATCGTTTTCCAGCCTCTTATAATTTCCGGCAAGATTATCGTCTATATAAAAAGCGAAACCGCCTTCCGGTATTTCTTCTATGACCTTCTCGCTGCTCCTGTGTCTGAATTTCTTGCCGAACATGGCGGTAACCGAACAAAAGGTGCAATCAAAAGGACACCCCCTGCTTGTCATCACCGGCCTGATATCGCTTTTTCTATCCTCCTCGACCAAAGACCAGTTTATAGATGGCAAGTCATTGATGTCTTTGCATAATGCTTGCGGACCGCAGTTAACTACCATTCCGCCTTCCATGAACGACAATCCATTGATCTTTTCAAGTCCGCTTCCCTGCTCGAGAGCTTTGAGGAATGGGACGATCGTGTCATCCGCTTCGCCCCTGAAAACAAAATCGCAATGCTTCAAGGCATCCTCTGCCTCGAAAGTGACATGAGGGCCGCCCATAATTACGATTTTTCCAGCATTCTTCAAAATGTCAGCGATCTCGCATCCTAAAAGATAGGTATTTGTCAGGGTGGAAATGCCGATCACATCGGCTTCCCAAATTATCCTGTCCAAAAACTCATCCGTAATTTTCTTGCGGTAAGCCTTAGCCTTATATCCGGCCTCGCTTACGATAGTTGCGAGCAAGGCGCTACCCCTGATCATTCCCGCTCTATCAAAAACGGTTATGGTGTCAGGCATAGGCTCAACGAAAGCCACGCTATTTATCTTCAAATCCGCCTCCTTAAATTTGTTTTAGTTATATGAATCCCGCTAAAGCAGGAATTGTAAAAGGGCCATAAGATAATCACATTATGCGACATCTGCTAAAATTAAGCAACAAAACAAAAGAGCGGCCCTAAAGCCGCTCTTTAATAATCAGTGCAATCATAATAATCACGTGCCAATCAGTGGTTCAGACTACTTCCCCCTCATCGCCTTTACGCGATCCGCTTCTGTCAGATACTGTTTCCTTAAGCGGACGCTCTGCGGAGTGATTTCCAGATATTCGTCATTATTCATTATTTCCAGACCGCGCTCTAAGAATAATTCCATATGCGGAGTCAGCCTGATCGCCTCGTCAGATCCGGAAGCGCGCACATTTGTCAACTGCTTGCCCTTGATCGGATTTACAGCCAAATCATTTCCTTTGGCAACATTACCGATGACCATTCCTTCATAAACTTCGGTATTGGCGCCGATATACAAAGTTCCTCTTTCCTGCAAATTCCATAATGAGAAAGCTAAAGCCTTTCCGGTCGCCATTGAGATCATAGAACCGACATCATGCTTCTCAATCTCGCCGACATGGGGTTTAAAGCCGACAACGCGGGTGCAAAGGATGCCCTCGCCTCTTGTATCAACCATGAATTCTCCTCTGTATCCCAACAATCCGCGGGTCGGGATTTCAAAAATCAATCTTGTATGCCCATGCTCCGGCTTCATTTCCGTCATAAGACCTTTGCGCTTTGATAATTTTTCGATGACAGTCCCCTGCATTTCATTCGGAATATCGATCGTCACTTCCTCAAACGGTTCGAGTTTTTTTCCGCCATCTTCCTTGATGATCACTTGCGGCTGTGAAACCTGGATTTCATAACCTTCGCGTCTCATATTTTCAAGCAGGATGGCGATATGCAATTCGCCGCGTCCATAAACCTTGTAGTGGTCAGCTGAATCAAAATCAATTTTCAATCCGACGTTGATTTCCAATTCTTTTTCCAGTCTTTCTTTGATTTGGCGATTAGTAACGAATTTGCCTTCTCGTCCGGCAAAAGGAGAATTGTTTACCAAAAAATTCAAAGAGATCGTCGGTTCATCAATATTGATTGCCGGCAAAGTTTCCTGTTCCGCATTAACACAAATTGTCTCGCCGATAAAGATATCAGCAAGACCGGCAATGATTGCGATATCGCCCGCTTCAGCTTCTTTGACTTCTTTGCGTTCAAGGCCTTGGAAAGTAAATAATTTTGTTATCTTCCCCTGGCGAGTTTCACCGGTCGGCTTCCTGACAAAAACATTATCACCAGTCTTGATCCTTCCTTCGTAAATTCTTCCGATAGCCAAGCGGCCAAGGAAATTGTCATAACCCAAGTTAAAAGGCTGCACTCTGAGAGGCGCATCCACATTAGAAGGAGCCTGAGGCACTTTTTCCAAAATTACGTCTAATAACGGAGTTAAATCTTTTGATTCATCAGCCAATTTTCTCTTTGCTATGCCATCGCGGCCGATCGCATAAACAGTCGTGAAATCCAACTGTTCATCAGTCGCGCCCAAATCCATGAATAGTTCGAACACTAAATCGTGCACGGCATCAGGATTTGCCGCCGGCTTATCAATCTTGTTGATGACTACGATCGGTTTTAGCCCTAACTCAAGAGATTTCTTCAATACGAATTTAGTCTGAGGCATCGGCCCTTCCTGAGCGTCAACGATCAACAAGACCGAGTCGATCGATCTTAAGACGCGCTCCACTTCCGAACCGAAGTCGGCGTGGCCCGGCGTATCCACGATATTGATTTTCGTATCTTTATAAAAGATTGAAGTGTTTTTTGAGTAAATCGTGATTCCGCGCTCTTGCTCCAAGGCGTTGCTATCCATACTTACACCTTCTCCAGCCATTCCGGTCTGTCTCATGATGGCGTCAGTAAGGGTTGTTTTGCCGTGGTCTACGTGCGCGATAATCGCTATGTTTCTGATTTCCATATAAATTTAACAACTTTTTTATCCGCCAGCCGGCGGAGCCAGCCGGCAGATTAACAGTTCTAAAAAAATTACTTGTAAATAAAAAATCTGCCCGTTTCCAGCAGAGTGGTTTTTTCTTAGCTATATAATAATACAAAGGCTGAAAAATGTCAAATTAATTAAAAAGCGCCTAACATCAGGCGCTCTATTTCTTCTTTCATTCTTTTACCAATTTCCTTCGCTTCAGCTCCTCCGCAACCATGTCATAAAATAACGTTCTCACCTGCCAAAAGCCAGGATGGTCTCTGTTTATATGCGTAAACAGCTTCTCATCCGACATCCTGCGCACCCTCGTCCGCATCTTTTCAATTCTTATCTTATTATAAGGACAAGAAGCGACTTTTTCCGCAAGATCCAAATATCTCAACAGGCTTATAAAATTGCTTTCAACAAGATATTCATCCAAATCTGAGCCTGTGTTGGTCCTGAGAGGCAAGTAAATTACTTTCTCCATAATCCACCTCCGAATATTTAAAGAGCAAATTTATATTACTTTTTTCTTTGCTTATTGTTTCAAGCTCACGGACAAATTAACAACATTTTTCTTTTCAAAAAATCCAATGTAATCTTACATTATCAATTTAATCATTATTTTTCAACCACGATCATAACCTTTTCCATCTTCTCAATCGGTTCATGATAACCGGTTGCGTAATTTTGTATGGCGCGGAAAAGCGTATCTTCCGGATAACGGTATTTCTGTCCTTGCCTTGTGCCCGGATCATTTGTTATGAATTTTTTCGCATCATAATCATAGCCGATGACAACAAGCATATGTCTTTCCGGTCCCGGGGGCGTAAAATTCGGATTATCCAAGAGCTGGCCATCAGTCGGCACGATGACTAGATTCCCCTTTTCCAACTCTTTTATGATGTCAGCTTTAGCAATATATTTTTCCAGGCGCGCTTTATCATATCCGAAGTAACCGCTTATTATCCTTTTCAAAGTATCTTCAGCCGAAGTATCGCGATATTCGCCGAACTCGTCCGTCTGGTACTTGGAAATTTTCAAAATTTCTTCTTTCGCCTCGGCCAAAGTAAAGCTCTCGCCTAACGCCCACTTTATGGCAATCAACGCGGAAGCCTCTTCGCACGCGTCCTGCTGGCGCGGATCATTCCATTCCCCGAATGGCGCCTGCGCAGCAAAAGAAACATTTTTAATAAGGAGCTCTCCGGTTTTTACCTCTTCTTTCTGAATTTCTTTTACGGGAACGGCAGGAAGCGTGTTCTGATTTTTCTCTGTTTCCTGTTTTTGCTCAACTGCAGTCTCCTTTTGTTCAACCGCAAAATCGCCTTCATTGATAAAGTTGAAGCCAAAAATGAGAAACAATATGAAAATTACTGGAAACAGATACCTCTTCATAGCCAGGCAATTATAGCACATAAAACCGGCGGATTCAACAATAAAGTTTTTATTGACTTAAATGTTATTTTAAGTTATAGTTTTAAGGAAAATTACGCTCTTTTTACATAAAAATATAAAAAATAACCTTTTTATTTAGTGGAGGATAAAATGGAGCTGGACACACTTTCTGCGGAAATCCTTCAACACTTTCCAGAATTAAAAGACTTAAAACAACCGGATCTGTTCACAATCGCAAAAGCAATAAGGAAACTTGGCCGATTAAAAAATAAGAAACTGAAAGAATCGGCCAAACAGGAGAAAAGAGATCAAAGAAAAGCTGAAAGACTTGCCAAGCAGGAAAAAAGGAACAACCTCTCAGTCCAAGGGGAAGAAGAAGGCATAGCCGCCCAAGAAAAAAAGCAAAAAGAAGAAGAAAAAAGACAAGAAGCCTTAAGAGAACATAAAGAAAGAATAACGAAACTCATAGAGGAAACAACCGACGAGCCAGTCAGGGCCAAGCTTCTCGGAATTAAAGAAAAATGGGAAACATTGAATTCGGCTAAGCTGGAAAAGGAAAAAGAGAAACTTTTGGCCAAGCTTCATGGATTAAAATCAGCTAAAACAAAACAAAATGCATTGGACAGGATGGATAACACTCTGCTCAAGGCAGAAATCGTGCTCAATAAAAAGCTGGAGAAAAGACTTACGCGCCTTAACAATACTTTGGAAAAAAACCATTCCGACCAACTCGTTAAGAAAAAATCGAAACTGGAAAAAAAATTGGGACAGCAATATCAAAAAAAGGCACCTGCGCTCCCATCATTTTCCGGAGGAATAAAACCAAGGCGAAAACAAGCATCAGCTCTCAAGAAAAAAGAAGCAAAGCCAAGGATTCCGAGGCAAAAACACAAAACTTCCGAGCCGATTGATCCTGAGCTAAAAAAACAAAGGAAAGAAAAGTCGAAATCAAAAGCAAGAAATAAGGAAAAGCAAAAAGAAGACGATTTTGTTGCAGACTCAGTCAACATTTATCTGAAAGAAATAAAAAAATTCAAGCTTTTAAACCGAGAGGAGGAAATAAAACTTTCAGAAGAAATCAAGCGAGGCAACAAGGAATCTCTGAAAAGACTGGTGGAACATAATCTGAGGCTAGTTGTTAATATAGCCAAAAGATTATTGCACACTGGTGTCAAGATGGCCGATTTAATCCAATATGGCAATATGGGTCTCATGAAAGCCGCGGAAAGATTTGATGCCAGGGCCAAATTTTCTACTTACGCCACATTCTGGATCAAGCAAGCAATATACAGAAAAATAACGGATAACGAAGGCTCAATAATACGCTTCCCTGTCCACCGGCAAGATCAGATAAACAAGTTAAACAAAAACCGCTACGAATTAACTAAAAAACTGTGCAGAGCGCCTTACGACGAGGAGCTTGCCGATTACATGGGCCTTACAGAAGAAAAATTTCTTAAGGTCAAGGAATTGGCGCAAAGCAGAGTCATTTCCTTGGAGGAGCCTCTCAGGAGTTCATCCAGCAACCCAGAAAAAAGAACCAATCAAGATGTAATAGCGGACACGCTTCACGCAAACCCAGAAGAAGAGGCGCAAGATTCAAATCTTTTAGACTTCCTGGGAGAAGAAATTGAAATCGCCTTATCCCTACTTAAACCTCGAGCACGTTTTGTTATAGAAAAAAGATTTTTAAGTTCGGAAAACACCCTGGAAGAGATTGGTAAAGAGCTCAAGATAACACGCGAGAGGATCCGCCAAATTGAAGAAAAAGCTTTAGGCAGATTAAAGAGATACTTTCTCAAACAAACTAAAAAGGGGGAGATGTTGAAAAAATTACTGGCATAGGATTCCCTGTGCCAGTTTTTATATCATCCTTATTTCTTTGACCCTCTCCCTATAATCCGGGATCGTTTTCTCGACCAATTTCCAGAATCTTTTTGAGTGATTGAATTCGCCAAGATGGCATAATTCGTGGACGATTATATAATCGGCGCATCCTTTCGGGATCAAGGCCAGCTTGAAATTGAAATTCAGATTCTTGTTCACGGAACAGCTCCCCCATTTTGATCTTTGGTTTTTTATGAAAATCTTGTTGAATTTAAAATCGTAAGACTTATTGAAAAAATCCAGCCTTTCCAGGATCATCCTGCGCGCTTCTTTTTTGTATTCATGGAAATCATATCGCCCGTCCCTCAATATCGGTGTTTTCTGGTTTTTGTAAAAAGAAACCTTTTCCAGGATCCAATCGCTCTTTTCTCTTAAAAATTTTTCCGCAATCTTTTCCGGCAAACGATAAGGCAGTGTGACGGAAACTTTCGCGTCATAATTTACACATAGCCTTATATGCCTTGCCCGCCTGCTTTTATTTAAAGCATATTCTATTTCCCGGTCTTTGATCTTTATTCTTCTGAACATAATATTCCTCCCCTGAATTCATCATCAGGATTTAATTTTATCAACACGAATGTCACATTGTCCTCCCCTCCCCTTAAGAATACTTCCTTTTTCAAAATAGTAGAAGCGGCCTTCGCGTTCTGCGCATCTTTTATCAGTTCAAAAATGCGGTCATTATCCAAGATATCAAACAATCCGTCCGTTCCTATCAGTATCCATTTGTCGCTCGCAGATAAGGTGTAGAACCCGAGGTCAGGCGCGCAGATGACGCCGACATCCTTGAAATACGCGTCTCCCAGAGTCCTTGTCGGCATAAGGCCTATGCCGCCCTTATAAACATACGGGGGAATAACGATCCCGCCGTATCTCGCTATGCGCTCTCTTTCTTCCGGATCATCAAGGCGATGGTCTTCTGTCAGCTGCATCGTCCCGCAGGCGCCGATGATCACCAATCTTGCGTCCCCTGAGTTGGCGTAGAATATTTTTGAATTGCGCAGATAAAAATTTACTGCTACCGTTCCCGATTCCTGGGCAAGCAGATTTTCAGAAATCTTTTCATAGGCATTCTTGAAGGCCTCCAGCTCGTTTTCACCGCCGCCCAATTTTTCAAAAAATATCTTATAGATATTGTCGCGCGCGTATTCGACCGCGAAATTCCCGATATGTCCGTCATAAACCCCGCAGAATATCTCGCATTCTGAAATGATATCCAAAAAATAAGCATCTTCCAGGGCATCCCTTTTATTGATTTCAGAAACAACGGCAAAATCTTTCATACATGGTTTTTATCTTTTATTCCTTATATCCCTCATCATCGTTTTCTTGATATCTTCAGGGGACATATTTTTCATCTCCAGCCATTCCATCGGGTGCTCCGTTTTATGATGATCGGCCATCTTCCTTATGACTTCGTCAACAGTCTCCCCCTTTGCTATGAAAGGGCAATTCGACCCCATGTCCCTGCAAGATAATGTTTTCATATGTTTTTTGATTTATTTTCATCACGCCGCCCGCGAACGGCATGACTCATATTATTTTATGATTTCAAATGGATGGAATAAAAAAAACCGACTGGCAATCAATATATCCTAAGATAACTTAAGACACATTGATTAATAGTCGGTTTCGCCACTAGCTCCCCGCAAGAATAAACGGCGGCCAAAAATCGATCTCCTCCTACGGATCACGGCTCCTATTAATATTTGGGTTAAAAAGATAAAAAGAAATTATCACGCCCTCCCATTCTTGTAAAGGAGCGGGGACTGGAAAACCTGTGGAAATATCAGCACTTGACGTTCGTTTTTTGTTCGCATATAATAATATTATAATATAATTCGAATCTACAAATCATATTCTAATGCCCCAAATCATATTAAAATTATTCGAGGCATTCGGATACTGATTCTAGGCATTCACATTTACTAAAAACATATGGGAGACAATTTAACAAAAAGACAGAGGGAAATATTGGACTTTGTTACCGATTTTTCCCAAAAACACGGCTATGCCCCGAGCTATAGGGAAATAGCTGAAAAATTCGATCTCACAAGCACAGCAACGGTCCACGCGCATCTGCAGAATCTGAAAGAAAAGGGCCTTATCAGGGTAGCGCGCAATGAAGCCCGATCGATCGAAGTCATACCGGTAAAGACAGACTGGGCTGAGGCGATAAACCTTCCCCTGGTCGGCCTGATCACTGCCGGCGCGCCGATCGAAGCGATAGAGGAAAAAGAAACAATGGCGGTTCCGGTAGATTTCGTTACCGATCCGGCCAACAGCTACATCCTGAGGGTCAAAGGCGAATCGATGATTGAAGAAGGCATCCTGAGCGGAGATTATGTGATCGTCGAACGCAACCCATCTCCCAGGAACGGCGATGTCGTCGTCGCATTGCTGGACAACGCTTACGCGACATTGAAAAAATTCTACCGCGAACAAAGGAGGATCAGGCTGCAACCGGCGAATTCAAACATGAAGCCGATATACGTCGCCGATCCCCTCATCCAAGGCGTAGTCCGGGGAGTAATAAGAAAATTCGCATAACCCCTAATCATTCCAATATCAGCGGTTTCTTCTTTGCCTTTACATTTTCCAAAAAGCTTATTTCAACTTCTTAAATTTTACCGTGAAAATCGGTTCGTATTTATTCGAATACTGGTCCGTAATCTCGATCATCTCCCCTTTCACAACTTCATTCAAAGCCAGATCGCTCAAAAGCATATTATTGCTTTCGATATCAAGCTTCATCCCGTCCAGTTTTTGAAACTCGCTGTTGAATTCATTCTTGATCGTGTCTTCTATCTTTTTCTTCTGCTCCTTCAAAACTTTTATTTTTTCAAGCACTTCTTTCAATTCCTGCGAATTACTTAAAGCGTCGCGATAAACGGCCTTGATGCCTTTTTGCTCTTTTCTTGTCTCCTGGATCTTATTAAAGACTTCCTGCAATTTTTGTGACATACGATATATAAAAAAATTATAAACAACTTTCTCATTATATCATTTTAAAAAAAAGAAGCCAGCCGGTTTTTAAAACCCGACTGGCTTTTAAATCTAGATCAAGGAACCAATCTCTTTTTCAATCGCTTCTATCGTCCCGAGGATAATCTTCGGCGGATTGGCGTATCTGTTTCTTCCGCTGTGATAAGCGAAATTAGACTCGGAAAACTTAAGATCGCTCGCAGTAGAGATAACGACAACTTTGTCGTCTTCTCTTATCTTATTATCTTCTCTCGCCTGTAAAACCGCATCCATTGCCACTGATCCGTGGGGACAAAGATGCTTAAAGCGCGCGCGCGTATCCTGAATCCTCTCTTCGCTTACATCGTAGGCCAGAATTTCAAAATGCCCATAAAGCTTCTCAATTCTCGGGAAGCTCACCGGATTTGTAATATTCATCGCCGAAGCGACGGAATCCCTGTATTCTCCGGGGGCATATTCCTTGAATTCTGAACGCTTCCAGCGTACCAAAGTATTAGTAACCTCGGGCTGAGCGATTATGATGCCGGGCAATCTATCTATAAGCCCGTATTCTTTCGCGCGCAGGCATGACATCATTAAAGCGGTGAGATTGCCGCCATTGCCGGCCGGTACAGAAATATAATCCGGAGCTTTCCAGTTAAGGTCCTGGAAAATTTCCAGAGCTATCGCTTCCTGGCCAATAGGACGGAACGGATTTTTAGAGTTGACAAGCACGAACTCCGGATGCGCGTTGCAAAAATCGCTTACGATTCTCATCGCGCCGTCAAAACCATCTTTGTGATCAATGGCAAAGAGCAGCGCCCCTAGCCTCATTGACTGCACAAGATGGCCGGGCGCCACTTTGCCATGCGCCATAAAAACAAGGCTTTTCATTTTCTCAACTTCCGCCGCATATGCAGCGGCGGCAGCAGCTGTGTCGCCTGTGCTCGCGCAAGCAACGCCGATTATGCCCAGTTCAGGGTAGAATTTGATCAGCCTGTTTACCTCCGATATGGCGACGCACATCCCGCGATCCTTGAAACTGCCGGAAGGATTCTGTCCTTCCATCTTTATATAAAGATTTTTAAGCCCCACTTCGGCTCTCAGCCATTCCGGCGGCGTCAGGAGGTCCGTATTGCCCTCTCTCAAAGAAACGATCGCTTCCTTGGGAAAACCGGGCAGGATAAAATCCCAGTATCTGAAAACCCCGCTTCCGTAAGGGTATTCAGCAGACAATTTGCTGTATCTTATGGAATCCAGGCGGGCCTGGGCCAAAGCGCCGAAGCCCAATGCGCTTCTAACGTAGTCTTCGTCTCGCTCCGACATAAGAAGCCCGCCGCATTTGATGCAGGTATACAAAGGCTTATCCTGGGGCATTGACTCGCCGCATTTGATGCATTTCATCTCAAACCTTAATTGACCTCTTTTCATCTCAACCCTCCATTTTTTGAAATTTTAATTTATTTTTATTTAATTTAAAAAAAGAACAAAGCTCTTAAAAAGAGCTTTTAATAATTCAATTTAACAGAAAAAACGCTTTTATGTCAAGTGTTATTTTCTCACTCTCTTGCGAAATAGATAGGCGGTGTATGATATCATGATTATTAAAAATGTAATCAGCCCGATAAAAGTTATCTTATCTCCGCCTATGAAAGCCTTGCCAGAATAAATAGTGATTATCGCAAAAGGCAATTCTGCTAAAAATGTGGCAAACAGATATTTCCAAAAATCGTATCTGATAGCGCCTAAGACATAACCAGGAATTTCTGCCGGCACGGCCAAGCGGAATAACAAGACGAGCAAAAATTGCGATTTTTCCGGAATTATTTTTTTATAATACTCTATCCTTTCCTGGGCGATGAAAAATTTAAGCAAAGGACGGCCGGAATACTGCCCGATGAAGTAAGTGATAGTTTCCCCGAAAAGCCAGCCGCCTAATAACAAAAATAAAGAAAAGGAAGCGCCCCAGCTTATTATCGCGATCGGGACCAGGGGAACGCTTGAGAACGGCGACAGCATTGCGGATATGGCGGCAAGACTGAAAAAAACCGTCATCCCTAAAATTTTGTTTCCTTCTGTATAGTCTTTGAAAAAATCCAGCGAATCATAAAACAGGTCCTGCAAAGACAGGGATGACCAAAAAATAAAAACAATGAACAGCAATAAAAATATCAAAAATAATCTTTCTTTTGTTACTTGTAATTTCATATAAATGAAGAGGGCCCAATCTCGCGACTGGGCCCGTATTCCTATGCCGGAATCTTATTTACAGCCGACATTGACATTGCCAATGACCGTCTGTGTTTACTGCATTCCATCATGGCCAAGGCGATTTTTGACCGAAAGAAGTCTTTTTCTTCTACATACACGGTCAATGCCTGCTTTTCGAAATCAGTTAAGCCTTTTTCTGCTATCTCTAATTCTTGAAACAACCGTGCAGGAATACTAGTCACCTTTATCTTCTCGTACACTTCCCTTGACTCATTTTTGTCTACGCCAAAACCGACGAGAATAAAAAAATCTTCTAAAAAAGATGTATCTTCATCTTTTTCCATAAGCCCTCCATGAAAGGACAAGTTTATTGCTATAACTATAGCCTAAACTGTCATGTTTGTCAATGCTTGCGCTATTACATGGCTAAAATTACCTTATTTTCGAGGAATATTCAGGTATTGACAAATCCTGAATACCTGCTATAATACTACAATAAACTTTTAGTCAGATTGATTTTAAAGTTTTTTTTGCACATTTCATTAAATTCATTTTTTTAAAATAAGGAAGGGAGATAAGGAAGAAAATGGATATCCAGGTTTGCCTTGTTCCGAAGAAGTAAAAAATTTTCTGAAGGGATTTGAAAGGAGGTGAGAAAGGATGTCGCTCCGGCGCTTCTGCAACGTTCAGCGGCCCATCTGCTGACAATCCGTCCTGTAAAAAGGGCGGCCAATCGTGAAGAGCACGAAGAACGCAGAAGTGGGTAACCGGGCGCCAAAAGCGCCGACAAGGACCCCGCAACAAAATAAAGCGAAGGAGAGAGAAATGCTAAAGAAGCCAAACCTATCCACCAACACCAAGTCGCCAATAAAGATGCTTTCCACGTATTCGACGATAGCCAGGACCAACCTCGAGACCGGCGGCGCAAGCGGCGCCTAGCTCCTCTTCCTCGGGTCGACAGCACAATTTCTAAAATTGTCGCTGCCCGTGTCGCGGCACACCCGAATTGTCCGAGCTTCTAGCGCGGTTATAGTATCTTCTTACTCCGCGCGCGTAGCTGAAGGACTATTCCGACACGCGCCACGACCACCCTCCGGCTTCCATTCTGCAGAATGGAACGTCGGAGGGTTCTTTTTTTGAAAAAACAAAAGGGGAAAGTAAATATAAGATGCCAAAGCAAAGAAGCCGCCGTCAAATTCCGGAAAAATTCACAAGAATAAGAGAAGAGTGGCTAGAGCGGATAAAAAAAGAGTGTGATTGTCCGCCTGGACATAAATGCTCTTGCAGAAAAAAAACACACCAGCTCGGCCTGAAAGCAAAGCTGGGAAAGTAATACAAGTTCCAAGCCCGGGCTTCTACGCGAAGTCCGGGGTTTTTCTTTTTCCATAAATTAAGCTACAATTTGGATATGGCAAACAATCAAGGCAAAATGAGCAATAAAAATTATCGGCTTCTGATTTTTTGGATCGGCATATTCGCCACCCTCTGCTACCGCCTGGTCATCGTGATGAATAATTACAGCCGGCTATGGGTCGATATCGTCTGGTACGCGGGCACGATCGGATACATCTGGTATTTCGCCCACCGCTTCCGGGTCGAAGAAAAAAGATCAAGACTGATAAAGAGCGAGAAGCTGATTTACAAGATCAATCAGGACAAGAAACTGGACCATAAAGACAAGGCAAATCTGCTCTATGTCTTAAAAAGCCTGAACTCAAGCAAAGTAAAATGGAATTATATAACGATCTTCTTCCTTTCCGCGGTTGCGCTCGCCTATGATATCGTCTTTAAAATCCTGAAAAATTTTCAGTAATTTCCTATAACATAAAACCGCCCGGGATTCTTGGGCGGTTTTATCATATTCTTTTTTATCTTCTGCCGTTATCATTATCCTCGTCTTTGTCATCCTCGTCTCAATCCTCATCCTGGTTCTCGCTGCCACCATCACTGTTTTCATCATCATTATCGCCATTCTCTTTTCTTGCTTCTTCATTTTTCTTAGAAGACTCATCCTGTCTTTCATATTCTTTCTCCGCTGATCCAAGCATCTCTTTCGCCTGCTTCGCGAACTGATAAGCCTGCTTATAATTCGCTCCTCCGGCATCGGTGCTGGTCGCCGCGCTATCGCCCATAACCAGGGAAGAGCTTGCCTTGGCCATAAAATCATCATACTGCTTGAAATATTTCTCATCGATCATCACACCCGAAGAGGATGCCTTGCTTGATAATCCATTCTTTTCCTTTTCCGCCTCTTTCATCGCCTTGACCGCCGCCAGTTTCCATTCAAGATCAAGATAACTCTTTTCGCGGCCATCATTATCGTCTTCATCTTCGCCTTCATCTTCATCATCTTTGATTTCCTGCTTGACCGCATCCTCTTTTATTTCCAATAATTCGTTCTTCTTTTTTAAAGAATTTAACTTTGTTTCCAATTCATTGATTTCATTCTCGTCATCATTGTTTTCCGCTGCGTCAATCTCTTTCTTGAGATTCTTCTTTTCATTTTCAATTCCCTCTTTCTGCGCCTTGAATGTCCTTTCCAGGATATCTTTGTTTGTTTTCAGATTATTACTAAGATCATCTTCAAGCTGCGCGACATCCTTGCCCTTGGACTTTTCTTCCTCTACTATCGTGGACATCATTGACACATGTTCCTTCAATTTGCTGAGTGCAATTTCAATCCCATCCGCGTCAATCTCGTCAGCCTGCAGCATCTCATTGACTTCCTCCAGCCTTTCCGCGGCTAATTTGCTCTGCAGTTTCGCTTCCGACTGGCCGCTGATTGCTAGGACGGAACGGACATTTTCGGTCAATGTCTTTACCGGATAAAGAGTTTCTCCGGGCACGCTGTTCTGAGAGGCTAACGCCGCTCCTCCACCTGAAAGCATTGCGATCAATGCTATAACGATTGCGATTGGCATAAGTTTTGTTTTATTTATTTTATAATAAAAATTGTTTAATATCATATTTAACCGTTCCTCCATATTAGGACGCTCTGCGCTCCGCTCTATTACAGGATTGGCTGCCATGGATCTTTTCAGATCTTCGCGGAATGAATACAAAAAATCATCATCCAGCCGGCTATTCTTCAATCTTTTTATCCTTTGGATTGTCTTAATCTTTTTTATCATAAATCTTAGATTTTAATTTCTTCACGCCTCTATGTATATTGACTCTTATATGATTCGGCGTTTTTCCGGTAATTTCGCTGATCTCTTTAATGCTCAATTCATTTATATATCGGGATATTATCAGCTGTCTTTCATCTTCATCAAGTTCCTCCATCACTCCCTCCAGGATTTCCTTATCTATCAGATTCTCGACTTTCTCATTCCCTCTCAAATCTATTATTTTTTTCGGATCGACATTTTCCAAGTCCAACGGCGTCCTGTCCTTCTTCCTGTAAAAATCTATTATCAGATTATTCGCCACCTGATATATGAAAGTCTTGAGATTCTTGACTTCCGCTCCCTTGGCTATGTATTTCCATGTTTTTAAAAAAGCCTCCTGGGCTATATCTTCCGCTAATTTTTTATCGCTTACCCTAAAATAAGCATGCCTCAAAATATGAGGAGCATATTTATCATACGCTGATAAAAAATCTTCTTCTATTCTGTTCATAATATATTAGACGCCCTTAGCCGGCGGGCATTACAGATTTCCAATAAATCCCCTGATTTTAGCCATCCAGGACATATCGGTATGTATCATACCATTTTTTAGGATATAAAAAAACGCCGACGCAACAATCCGACGCCTGCGATATGATCAGCCGGAGATAATGGCGCTAAAAAATCCATAAACCCGGCTCGCGCGCATACAAATCTTGCTTTTTCATAAAAACCGCCGGCATCCCCGCCAAACAGTTACTTTTCTATGATTTTTGACTGCATCAATTCGATTATTTCATAATCATCCCATTTCTCATTCATATCTTCCATTTCCTCCGGATGCTCTTTTCTTATGTGATTCATCGATTTCCGGACAACCTCCTCTATCGTATCTCCTTGGGCTATGAACGGACAATTTATGTGCAGATCCTTGTCATATATGATCTTCATTTTTTTACAGATTAGCCCTGATATCGCCGCAGGACATATCAACATCCGTTTCCGATAAAGACTTGTGGATATTGATCGCTAACGGCAGCTTATTTGTCAGACCATCAAAAGAAATAGGCAGAATGGTTTCAGAAGCCCCGTTTCTTACCGTTGTCAAAGGATATTTAACCGCGCCTAAAATCTGGCAGGTGCCGTCATGGATGTGGGATGGCTGGGAAATATTATTCGGACCGCCGGCCAGCTGCAGAGTCACTTTAGCCCTCCCCTCAACTTCAGTGATCCTTGCTACGCCGGCCTGTCCGGAGCCATTCTGGCCTGACATAATGATGGTAATTTCTTTAGGACCGATATTCGGTTCCGTGCTTGTGCTTATGCCCGTGTCTGTGCTTGTGCTTGTACCTGCATCCGCATCTTGATTGTTCGTGTTTATAGCGCCGCTGCCGAGAATGAATATTACCGCGACCAAGGCGACCGTTATCGTCAAAATTACCGCTAGTCTCATATATTTTTCATATTAATTGATTAAATTTCTCTCCTGATCAGACTGATAACGAATAACAGGATGGCTGCTCCGATTACCGCCGCGACTATCGTGCCTAGAAATCCGCCTATAGCCACACCTAAAAGATTGAACAAAAATCCGCCCAAAAGGGCCCCGATTATACCGATAATGATATCGCCTACAATCCCCAGACCTCTTCCCTTCATGATCATGCCGGCGATCCAGCCGGCGAACAAACCGATCAATATGATTGTAATTAAATCCATATTTATCACCTCCCTTCTTCGTCACGCCGTAGCTTTAGCGAAGGCGGACTTCGTCACTCGCTTCCGCCAAAGACTTCAGCGTAGCGAGGCAATCAAGACTCCTCCCTAAATCTCGATCCAGCTTATTGCCTTATCTTGCAATAAATATATCAAAAAGCCCCTCCGCTAAGGCCGCCGGCATCGATCTGATATTTTCCGGCATCTTAGCTGAAGGGGTCCTATTGAAATCAATATCCCTTAAACTGTATTTGAAATCCCTATTTGATTTTATCGGTTCATTTTTAGATATCTCCTCCATCGTTCTTCCCGTTTTCGCCGACAGATCATCATTCATGATTTTCCTGTCGGCATACCGGTCTTTTTTCTTGATCAGCAGCCAATTATTTTCTCCCTCTTTCAGCCTGATTATAGCGAACTCGCCTTTGATTTTTTTGCCTTCCAGATAAAAACTTATTTTCCCCTCTTTCAATCCCTCGGCAATCATCTTTTCGCTTTCTGATCTGTTTGACGATCCGATCGCATAATAAACGCCCTTGTCCCAAATCATAACCGTTCCCGCCCCGTAATTCCCTTCCGGAATGATGCCTTCAAAATCCTTATAACCGAACGGGTGGTCTTCAAC
This sequence comes from uncultured Gammaproteobacteria bacterium, assembly GCA_964360445.1. Taxonomy (GTDB): domain Bacteria; phylum Patescibacteriota; class Patescibacteriia; order Patescibacteriales; family JAKAJF01; genus CAYHWE01. The sequence continues at coordinate 16,779 of CAYHWE010000005.1, forward strand.
CGCTACAGCCAGGTTTTTATTTTCCGGATCAAGGGAAATCGGCTTCGGAACAGCCCAGCTCTTTAAAACTTTTCCAGATTCAAGCCTCAAGTCAAAGTGGAGGCGCGAGGCGTTGTGCTTCTGGATGACGAATTCCGAATAATTCCTTCCATTATCCGCCTCAACGCCCCCCTTTGGCTCAGGTGTTTTTGAAAAATTTCTTTTTTTTCTGTATTCTGTAAGCATTCTTTTCAACATTTTTCGCGCGCCGGAGTTTTTTTATCTGCCGGGATGCGCTGGAATAAAAATTGTTTATTTTTGTTTTATATATGCTGCATAATTTAAAGAACAAAAAACCGGCTACAAATTAATATACCTTAAGTTTCCCTAAGATTTATTAATTAACAGTCGGTTTCGCCCCTAGCTCCCCGTGATATAAGGCGACCAATTTTTATGCCTCACGGATCACAGCTCCTATTAATTATTTTTTAGAACTGGAGCTTATCACCTTTAAAAAACGCTGTAAAGCCCCCTTATGTTGACAACCTGTTAATAACGGATGTAATAAAAGAAGCCCCGCTTTTGGCAGGGCCCGATAATAATCTACACCAGGCGAAGCCAGGCCACAGGCCGTACTCCCCTCTTTTTCTTCTTTTCCTTTTTGCTGTTGTAATAAATAAGACAAAGATCAGGCCGATGATTCGTCATCTTCTCCTTCAACGATACGAGCAATTCCGGGGTTACGCCATGAAATGGTTCACAAGAAACCTTTACCCATACCATAGATCCTCCTTGTAAGAAATGAACTTTATTCAATTAAACTACTTTTTTAAAAAATAAGCAAGGACTTATCGCGCGCGCCTATTCGACGGTAAATTCCCTGAAATATTCGAAATCCCTGGTAAATTCAAATCTGACCTTATCGATCCTAGAGAGTTCCGTTCCGACATGGCACCAGATTATGAATTTCTTGACATCCCGATCCTCTCCTTCCGCCTCGATAAAGACACTTCCATCTTCCAGATTCCTGACATAGCCTTTAAGACCGAGGCTTTTCGCCTTTTTATGGGCAGCCGCCCTGAAAGAAATCCCTTGCACCAGTCCCTGTATTATTATGTCCGCATGCCTGATCATATTGAACAAAAATTTTATACACCTCTCCCGCTGCTTCTGAGGAACGGAAGCATAACGCTTTTAGGTTTATTTTTCAAGAGTAAAACGGGTAAAATCGGTTCATAAGCTGTTAATCAGGTAAGGGAGAATTTTTTATCTTACTGTTTCCTGTAAATATTTTCATAACATTTTTTTTAAAAAACAACAGCAAAAATCACTAGTTTTCAACCGCCGATTTATTATTCAAGATTAGGCAAAAAACAAGTTATTTCCTCTATTATTCTTTGACACCGCCCCGTAGAAATGCTATTTTGGATTGTCTCGCAAAAATCATAGCCAGACTGAAATAAGGACTTTTAGTTAAGGGGGCCCTTATTTTATTAATAATTAATTTTTTCTTAACACAATGCCTAAAACGTTTTTAGCCAAAATAAAAGCAATGTGGCAAACAAAAAATAAAGAAAATATAATCAAGATAAAAACATATTCCAAGGCTGTTTTCCCGATCCTGCTGATAGCCATGGGCGTCATTTCTTTGGGAGCGATAAGGAATAACAGCAACGTTGTCAATAAAGCATTTGATGCCTCAGGCCTGTCAGATTCCATTGATTCTGAATTTGGCTATGAGAGCCTATCTTCTATCGAAAGCCTGGAAGGCTCCGGATTGCCGATAGCCGCAATCAAAAAGCATGAAGTGGAAAACGCGATCGGAACGGCGATTTTCATTCCTCAGATCCATAAGAATCCCGGAAGCGAATCAAAGGACAGATCCAATGACGACGCGGAAATTGCGCAGGGGCAAATCTACGAAATAACAAAATACCTGAACGACAAATATGGCATGGATCTTATTGTTGTCGAAGGCGAATTGAATGGCTTGATTTCGGCGGATAAATTTATCAGGATAGCCAAAAAGGTAAAAGAAAGAAGCTTTTTGGCCCTGCATTTAGACAAGCTGAAAGCTATGCTGTCTAAGAAAAGCCTGGACCCAAAATTGGAAAACAGGCTCATCGGAAATATAAGCCAGGCCATAAAGGATGTAGACAGGGAAATCATCCTTCAGGGCGCGCCCTATAAATTAAAAGCTGAGGGGGCCGACCTCACCTTCTATGGCGCAGAGGTCGAATCGACCAGAGAAGAAGGAAAAGTCATCGTGAGAGATTACATATATCTGAATGACAGGATCAATAACCTGGAGAATACACAGGCCATGAGAACAGGCCGGACGCAAAGCCTGTTTCCCGCCAATATGCTGGACATATTGAAAAATCTTGCTTCTCCGCGGAACACAGCTATTTCCCGCGATATTGATTCCTTAAAATCATTAGCTGAAGAAGATGGCGACGGACAGCTGACGACCACACTTAAAGACTTGGCCCAGGATTTTGCTGATCTTAAATCAGATGGCAAGGACGTAATCGGCGCTGTCTCTCAAGCTCCGGCTCGCGCGGACAATCCCTACAAAGATGAAACTGATATCGGAAAGCTGAAAAAATTGTTAAAAAATACAGAAAAGAAAATCGAGGAAACTATAATAAATCAAAGAAATAAAGAAGCTGCGGAAAGTTTCGCCGAAGCATTGTCAGCAACAAAAGAAAAGGCCGGCATCCTGCAATTCGGCGCCGGACATGAAAAAGGGTTAATAGAAGAATTGAACAGACAAGGCATTTCCGTAATCGTGATCACTCCGGATCAAGTAGCAAAAAAATAAAAATCCACTTACCTCTCAAAAGAAATGACTTTTTAAAGTCATTTCTTTTTTTGGCTGATTATCTGAATATGCCGCCGGAACCGCCGAACAGATTGTCCAAGATAAACAGATCTCCCAGATCCGAATCGCCGCCGAATACTCCATTGCCATTGCCGAACAATTCATCCAATACGAACAGATTGCCTAAATTTCCGCCCTGCATCCCATCGATAGCAATATCATCAGCTCCGAACAGCTGGTTCAGGATGAACAGGTCCCCCAGATCTGAATCACCGCCAGATAGCCTGTCTAAAACGAACAGATCGCTGAAATTATTTCCCGATGACAATCCTTCCAAAAATATCAAGTCTCTCAGGCTATTGCCATTGTCATTGTCCATGTCATCCCGTGGCGTTGTCGTGGCGGCTGCATAAGATATCGTCGGAATGATTACGGCTGTCAGGACAATCAGCATTGACACTAATACATTTTTTATTCCCTGCATATATATCCACCCCCTTTCCAGATAATAGTCGATTGAAAGCCTGTCCGCTCTCATTCGCGATTATATTACGTTGGCAAGACGATGAATGTTACTGCTTTCCTCAACAAAAAAAGCCATTTAAGGCCAATATTAAATAACTTTTATGAGCATTTATTGATTTTTAGAAAATATAATCCTTAAGAGAATTTTTAAAGTTTTAAATATTCCCAATTTCTTTTTGCCGGATTGTTCTTCTATTTTTTTATCATCCATATCCATAATGTAACATACTTTCCGCTATCTGCAAAAAGAAATGGCCCTGAAAAACCATTTCTTTTTGTTTTGCGTCTTACGCCAGAAACTATCTGAATAGTCCGTTGCTTGATCCTCCGAATAATTGATCCAAGACAAACAAATCTCCCAAGTCCTTATTTCCGCCGTCAAAAACGCTATCATTGCCGAACAGTTCCTGCAAAATGAACAGATTGCCCAGATTATTTGTGCCGTTGACTATTCCGCTTCCGAATATATTAGTGCCACCTCCGAATAACTGATTCAGCATAAATAAATCACCAAGGTCATTGTTATCATTTCCCAAACCGCCGCTTCCAAGGATACCGCCGTCATTGTTGAACAATTTATCAAGGATGATCAAATCGCCAAGACTGGATCCGGTACTGACAGTCGTAGCTGTCGTAGCCGCTGCTGTTGTCGTGGTGGTAGTCTTTACTGGAGCAGGCGTGAAAACTACATAGCCTGCCGGAATCGCCTCGCCGGCCTGGATAACTAATTTAGCTCCTGTTGAAGAGTTTATCAAAGTTACCAAAACCGGGTTAGTCATAAGCCTGTAACCTGCAGGAATAGTATCGCCGACATCAATAACCAATTTGTTCCCGGTTGATGTATTGAATACCGTCGCCTTTCCGCTGCTCTGAGCATATGTGCTTGCAGGATAAACAGATATAGCCGCTACCGCCATTATCATGGCCATTGCCAAACCCTTTAATATGTTTTTCATATTTTTCACCCCCTTCCTTTTTAGAGTCGAGAGAAAGTTCCCTTTCTTCGCAGGATATATTACGTAATCGGGGGCGCGAATGTTACATCGTTTCAAATCAAGGCTTATTTCAGAGAAAATTACTGCTTATTCCTTCTTATCCCGAAAGGAATAAACGTCGGAAATCCAAAATCAGTAATGAAAATTTTTAAAAGAATCCTGATCGTTTTGGAGAATTTTAGTTTTTTATATTTGGGGCCAGGCTTGTCATTATTGTTTTTATTATTTTTCATAATTTTTTATTTTTAATTTTTTCAAAGCTCTGTACGCCGAAACCCTTACCGACCCCTCTGACTGCGCGATCATCTCGCCTATCTCCCTGTAATTGAACCCATGCAAATATTTCAAGACCAATATGTTTTTTTCTTTCTCCGGCAACTGATCCAACATAAGCCAAAGCTCTGGATAAACATCTTTCTCTCCGCAATGCTTTTTTGCTTTTTCTATATCGACCTCCGGCCTGCTGGCGCGGTAATAATCAACCAGGTGATTATGAGCAATCTTATATATCCAGGCCTGAAAAGGCTTATCCTGCGAATAATTGCTGAATTCTTTCCAGGCTTTAAGAAAAACTTCCTGAGTCAGGTCTTCGGCAATTTCGGCTTTTCCTCCCGTTCTGTACCAGAAATAGGAATATATCTTATCCTTAAATTTGAAATATAGTTTTATATAACGTAATTTTCTTTTCATATTCCGGAAAAAAACGGACTGGATTTTTAAAGAGAAGGACAGCTTAGCACAATAAATATCCCAAGTCAACCCGGCATGCCTGTCGCGTAAAGTAATTTTTTATGAAATTAAGCAAGATTTGAGATTTTCCGGATCAGATGAATATTTCTATATACCCTTGCGAGCTATCCCAATATGTGGCCACCTTGAATTCTTCGCATAATGTCTGCATTTTTTTGGCCGCATCTTCTGCTTCGGACGGATCTGCGGCAACTGCCTGAAAATCGCGGATGATGACGGGATAGAGCCTTATCTTCCTGATTTCTTTCTTTTCCAGCTCGACCATGAATATGAACGACTGGTCATTGCGCTCAATCTCATCGACAGCATAATCATCGATAAAATCTCCGGTACTATAAAAAATTGGCTTATTTTTGTAAATTTCTATCCCCTGGAAGATATGGGCCGAATGGCCGAAAATAATGTCGACGCCAGCATCGATTAAGGCGTGCGCGAATGGGATATGTCTTGACTTGGGATAATACCCCCAATTCGGACCCCAGTGCGCGGAAACAATTACCACATCCGAATTATTTTTTACCTCTTTTACTGATTCAATCAATCGCACGGCCCTGCTGTCTTTTAAATCGATCGGCACGTAAAAAATACCGGGCAGGCCTTCCCCCGCTTCCCATGTCGGCTCGTTATCCGTAAAAGCTATAAAACCTATCTTTAAGCCATTTACTTCTTTAAAAACAGGTTTCATCGCCCAATCCGAATTCATTCCCGCTCCGGCATATCTGATATCAGCCTTTGACAGATTATTCAGCATATTCTCCAAAGCATAATAGCCGAAATCCAGGGAATGGTTATTCGCAAGCGATGCCAAGCCAATATCCGCCTCTTTAAGAACAGCCGTATTCTTGGCATCGGACCTGAAATAGAACGCCTTTGAAGACCATGGTTTTCCCTGGTTGGCGAGCACGCATTCCAGATTGCACACGCGCAGATCAGCTTGCTTAAGGATAGGAATGACATTTCCCCAGGGATATGCCGGCGGCATATCCTTTAAAAATTCATTCACCATGCGTCCGAGCATTATGTCCCCCATAAAAGCTATTTTCATAATATCCGGAAATAAAATTTAACAATAGATCAGCTTAACATACAAAAAATTGCCGGTCAATCGATTGGCCGGCAATTTTTATCAACAGTTTTTCGACATCAGCAGTCATTCTAATAATGGTATTCCTTCCCTTTTATGATCGTTGCTGCCCTATAAATCTGCTCAAGCAGGATCACTCTTGCCATCTCATGCGGAAAAGTCAGAGGAGAAAGCGAAAGTTTTTGCCAACTCTTTTCTAAAACGCTGTCATCAAAACCCAATGACCCGCCGACTACAAAAATTGTTCGCCCGTTTGATCTTTCAAGCGTTCTGGCAAAATCCCGAGAATTGATATTTTCCCCCTCCTCATGCAGGATAAAAATCCGGCTGTCGCTATGCTTTTCCAGATAGTTCAATATCTTTTCCGCTTCCAGTTTTTTCGCCTTATTTTTATTTGAATTATTGAACGGCGTCGGCCCAAGCTCAACCATCTCGACTCTGGCATAGGGCTTCAGACGCTTGATATATTCATCCGCCGCTTCGGCAAAATGATTTTCCCTTATCTTTCCGATAGCTAAAATAATGACGTCTAACATAAAAATAAAAATTAGGAGCAATAATCTTGAAATCAGAAAAACATCAAAACATGCCCATCTGATTTCCAGCCTATCTTAAAGCATTTTTAAAAACTTCATCTGCATTGTCGACAAGAATAAATTTCATTTTCTTTCTAACTTCTTCAGGCACATCCGCCAGATTTTTTTCATTTCCTTTCGGCATAATTATAACTTCAACTCCCGCGCGATGAGCTGCCAATATTTTCTCTTTAATACCGCCGACCTCGAGAATTTTTCCCAGAAGCGTCATTTCTCCGGTCAAAGCTATTTCTTTTTTAACCTTTTTCCCTGTCAATATCGAAACCAAAGATACGGCAATCGCGATTCCTGCTGACGGACCGTCCTTAGGTATGGCGCCGGAAGGGACATGGATATGGACATCTGATTTCTGATAAAAATCCGCGTCTATCCCCAATTCTTTAGCCCTTGAACGGATATAAGAAAACGCCGCTTTGGCTGACTCTTGCATTGTTTTTCCAAGCTGGCCTGTTAATGTAAGATTTCCTTTGCCTGACGCAAGCGAAGTCTCGACGAATATTATTTCTCCTCCTGCCGGCGTCCAAGCGATTCCGGTGCTCACACCAACTTCATCCTCCTCTTCTCTGACCGTAATATGATAATCTTCCGGCCCTAAATAATCGGAAACATTCTGCTCTGTTATCATTATTGCTCTGCCATTTCCGTTTTCGGCTATCTTCCTGGCTATCTTCCTGGCTATTTCCGAAATCTTGCGCTCCAGATTCCTCACTCCCGCTTCCCTGGTATATCTATTGATGATTTTCAGGATCACCTTATCGTCTATGGCTAAATCCAGGGCGGCAAGGCCGCTCGCGGCAAACACTTTCGGAATAAGGAATTTTTTCGCTATCTGCGCTTTTTCCTCATCAGTATACCCTGAAAATTCAATAATTTCCATCCTATCTGAAAGGGCCGGCGGTATCGTGTCCATAATATTCGCCGTAGTTATAAAAATCACTTCTGACAAATCAAAGGGGACATCGAGATAATGATCGGAAAAAGAATTGTTTTGTTCCGGGTCCAACGCCTCAAGCAACGCCGCTGATGGATCACCGCGAAAATCAACGCTCAATTTGTCTATTTCATCAAACATGAATACCGGATTCATGGTTCCGGCCGTTTTTATGCCCTGAATAATCCTTCCCGGAAGCGCCCCCACATATGTGCGCCTATGCCCCCTTATTTCCGCTTCGTCATGGATGCCACCTAAAGAAAGCCGATAAAATTTCCTTCCCAAGGCTCTGGCAATTGATTTCCCGACCGAAGTTTTTCCTGTGCCGGGCGGACCGACAAAACACATTATTGTCGCCGATCCCTTCCCTCCCGTAAGTTTTTGCACAGCCAGATACTCCAAAACCCTTTCTTTAGCCTTATCCAAGCCGTAATGATCGGCATCCAATGCCTCCCGCGCCTTTTTAAAGTCCAGGGCTGTTGCGCTTCTTTTGCCCCACGGCAGCTCGGAAAGCCAGTCCAGATAGGTGCGAATATACGGCGCTTCGGCGCTTATGCCCGGCATGCCGTGTAAACGGCGCAACTCTTTCAAGGCGGTATCCTCAACATCTTTCGGCATCATGGATTTTTTTATTTTATTTTCCAGATCGTCATATTCTTTCTGCTCCTCAGATATCCCGAGCTCCTTTTCAATCGCCTTTATCTGCTCGCGCAAAATAAATTCTTTCTGCGATTTTCCCACCTCCCTTTCCACTTCACGCTGGATCCGTTTTTCAGCTTTTAGGATATCGAGCTCTTTGCTTAATTTAAGATTTAAAATATTAAGCCGTTTTCCGATTTCAACGGCTTCCAATAACTCTAATTTTTCCTGAAAATCCAATTTAAGCGATGAAGAGACTATATTACTGATTTTATCCGAAGATATCTTATTCTTCTGCGTCTCTTCAATCACGACCAAGGGCATATCCCCTCCCAATCTGACCATTTCCTTAAATTTATCGAATACAATCCTTGTAATCGCTTCTAACTCTGTTGTTTCTTCTTTTTTAACTTCTACCTCTGTCACTTCCGCTTCCTGGATATTTTTTTTCTCATGGATCCTGATAATCTCGACTCTGTCCAGCCCCTCGATTACTATACCCATTGCCGTCGGCGACAAATTCCAATGCTGCAGGACCCTGCTTAAAACTCCGATATCGCTTATCTCCTTATTTTTACTGAAAACAGCTACGACAAGGCCGCCATTATCGATTGCTTTTTTGACCGATTCTACAATTTCCGATCCTTCTAAGACAAGGGGCACTTTTTCCACCGGAAAAATAACTGCATTCTTGATTAACACATACGGATAATATTTTTTACGTTCAACGCTCATATGGTGTTTTTAATTTATTTAATATCCCTGAATTCATCCTTGCCCAATAATTTTCTGGCGTCTTCTTTTCTCGGGACTTTCTGGCCGATGATTTTTTCTATTTCATCCCTTATGCGCCGCAGGAGAATAAAAGGTCGCTCTTCAACCAGATTGCCCCGGATATTGAACCGGATCCTATCGCAGATTTCATCAGGCAAAATGGCATAAACTTCTCTTGTCATAAAATCGGGAGAGAACAGATAAATCGAGGCGAATTTGCTCTTATGGTCAAGATGATCTATCTCATCGCGGAGCCAATGCAGGAATTTGGTTCTTATATACAGTTTCTTCGGCTCGTAGACAGAACCGGATGCGAATTCCGCATCCCTTTTTTCCGCAAAAAAACCCTCGCGATCAGTATAGCGAGGGTTCAATATCGTGTGCGGCTCAATTTCTTCAATAATCCCATTTTTTGCCGCGTATAATTTAGCCGATTGTTCGCCCGTAACCAGAAGCAAGGCATTCTCTCCCGTGAATTGTGGCAACTCTTTTCTTATCTTCATAAATAAAGCTCGATTATTTTATCAATATCTATCTTTTCCTGCCTTAATTCTTTTTCCCAGGGCAGATGGAATACATAGCCGACATTTTTTTCCAGCTTGAGCCAGGATGGAAAATTGGATGACTTCCTGGCCGATAAGACTTCTTTTATGTGCGGACTGTCAAAAATATCTTTCTCCAAAGCTATCATATCTCTTTGCTCGACATGGTAGCTGGGCACATCCACTCTTTGGTCATTTACCGAGATATGCCCATGCATCACTAATTCATGCGCCTTCTTCCTGCTTAAAGCAAATCCCAGGCGATAAACGATATTATCCAATCTTGATTCCAGTTTTCGTAAAACATATTCCGCTTTGTTTTCTGTCTTCAGAGCTTCTCCGATATATTCATTAACTTGCTTCTCCGTTAAGCCGTATGTTTCCATGAGCTTTTGCTTTTCCCGAAGACCGTCCTCCTTCTTGTTTTTTGATCTTATATGTCTGTGCCCCATAGGGACTGAATGATAGCAAAAATAACGGCAAAGGTCAACGAGACTAAAAAAATTGGATACGGTTTACAAAATCGACAATTCATGCTAAGCTTCCGGTCCGCAAGATGATTTAATCCATACAATAATCATTTATCTATGTTTTCGGGATTAAACAATCGGACAGGCATTTATAATTAATAAATCACGGGATATCATCTTCGTATGATATTCATGATTACAATAATATGGAACTAAAATGCGATGATCTGATGAAAGGTTGTTCTTATAAGGCAACCGGAAACACGGAGGATGAGGTCTTGAACAAAATGTGGCAACATCATAAATCCGACCACTCCGAAGATATAGCCGAGGAAGATGAGATGGAGATAAAAGATGAATGGCGCGGGTATATAAAAAAATAAAGACTTAAAAGGCCGCTTCACCCGCGGCCTTTTATTATCAAGAATTCATCCGCCAGATGGAAAAATTGAGAGCGGCGGCGAAAAGGACCCAAAGAAGATAAGGTATCAGCAGATAAGCAGACGCCTTATTTATTTTCCGGAATATTGAAATCATGACGACGATGCTTATTGAAAGAGCGGAAATTTCCAGAAATCCGTAAAATGGGTTGCGTAACGTAAAAAACATAAAAGACCAAAAAATATTCAGGATCCATTGCAGGAAAAAAATAGATATAGCCGTCTTTTTATATTCTCTTTTCACATCTGAAATCAGGACGAGATAAAGAGAGACTCCTATCAGGGAAAAAAGCAGAATCCAAACCGGTCCGAATATCCAATCCGGCGGAGTGAAAAATGGTTTATCCAAATCATTATACCAGATACCCAAAGAGGAAAGGTTCAAAACCGCGCCTATCACCCCCGCCGTCTGGCTGATAAGGACTGAAAGGATGAGAATTATTATTTTATTTTTGTTCATAAAGTTATGACCTTAATATTATAACACGAAATAACCAAAATTTTGAAGATTAGCGCGGAAACGATCAGTTAACATTATTTTAACACGCGGAAAATGAAAAAAACATAAATTTTATCTAAAAAAAGCCGCATAGCAAAACTATGCGGCTTTATGCCTAAAAATCCATCGTTGCTTGCTATCCCTGTTTCCTGATATAAAACATATTATATCCGATAATCACATCCGTAAGAATAATTTCATTCCCCTCTCTCCATTCTTCCCGTTCTTTGCATAATCCTATGAACTCTTCCAGGTCCCGCTCTTCTCCTTCGGCCTCAATATGGATAGTCCCGGTCGGAAGCCTTTTTACATACCCGAAGATTCCCAGCCGCCTGGCGCTGTCCTGGGCAAACTGCATGACCCCAAGCCCCTTCAGATTCCCTTGGAAATTAAGCTCCAGATGTTTTTTCATTATATTTAATTTATGCCGGCAGCCTCCCCGGCTGCATACCCAGTGCTCCAGCAAATCTGTAAATTATAACCGCCGGTCGGACCGTCCAAGTCAAGCACTTCTCCGGAAAAAAATAAATTCTCAATAATTTTTGAACGCATCGTTTTCGGATCGACTTCATTCAGACTGATTCCGCCGGACGTAACCATCGCCTTTTCAAACCCCATCACACCCTTCACCTCAAAGCTGAACGACTTCAAGAAATTCAATAAGCCTTTTCTTTCTTCCCGTGTAACGAGATTGACTTTCTTTTCCGGATCAATCTCGGACAATCGGATAATAACTGGGATGAGCTTTTGCGGCAATAAGCCATCAAGGCTATTCCTGAATAATTTATTATTCCCTTCCTGGAATTCTTTTTGGATTTTCCGGTCAAGCGCTTCCAAGTCCAGCTCGGGCATGAAATCAATCCTTAATTCGACTTTTCCCGGCAGCTCGCGCGCGATTATTTTGCTCATATTGATAACGATCGGCCCGCTCATCCCGTCCCCGGTAAATAGCGCATCGCCGGATTTCGAATCGATCTTTTTATCATTCTTATAAACGCCGATCTCCGCGTCTTTCAAGCTCAATCCTTCGAGTTCTTTGACGATTTTTTCTTTCACGATTACCGGGGTCAATGCCGGCGAAAGATCAGTGACCGTATGCCCCAAATTTTTCGCCCATGCATATCCGTCGCCGGTCGAACCGGTCACCGGATAAGATTTTCCGCCGGTACAGACAATGAACTTATCGGCAATTATTTCCTCGCCGTCTGCCAGGATAATCTTTTCAATCCTGTTTTCCTTCCTGATAATCTCCTTAACTTCGGAGTTGAATTTCATCTCCACTTTGCCTTCTTTCAAATAACCGAGCAAGGCATCCAGCACATCTTGCGACCGGTCATTTTTCGTCATAACCCTATTCCCTTTTTCAACCTTCGTCATCACCCCTCGGGACTCGAAAAAACTGATCACATCCTCAGTCCCGAACCGATGGAATAAAGAAAGGAGGAATTTTCCGTTTTTTCCATATCTCTCCGCCATCATTCTCGGCTCCTCGATCTTATTCGTAATATTGCAACGCCCTTTTCCGGTCATCAAAAGCTTGATCCCGGGCCTATTGTTTTTTTCAAGCAAAACCACACGAGCCCCAAGCTCGCCCGCCCTCCCGGCCGCCATCATGCCTGCCGGCCCTCCGCCGATTACCGCCTCATCGTATTGCATAAAATATACCCTGGTTATACATCAATAAGGCCTTACTTCAACAATCTCCCCAGATCCAACTCCTCATCCATTTTTATCTCTCGGACAAATTCCGGCATGTGGCTGACCAGGATGATCGCGCCTTCGTAATTATTGATAGCCTCGGCGATAACCGGGATATGTCTGAAATTTATATGGTTGGTCGGCTCATCCAAAACTAAAAGACCGGGCTGCATCAAGACCAGGCGGGCGAAAGCCAATAAGCCCTTCTGTCCCTCGGACAGGTCGGAAACCCTGTGCCCCATCAAATCGCCGGTGATCAGGAAGCCGGAAGCGACAGAACGCATATCCGCGTCTTCCATGCCGTCGGCCATAGCGCCCTTTAAAGAATCAAAAACCGTATCACTGTAATCAAGAGTTGAAAAATCTTGGCTGTAATAACCGACACGGACGTCATTTAAAATTTTTGCTCCCTCTTCTTGTCCGGAAACAAGCGAGCGTAAAAGAGTGCTCTTGCCGATCCCGTTCGGTCCGGAGATGAACATGCGAGTCCTTTTCCTTAATATTTTTTCTATCGGTTTTATGATCGGCTCATGATCCTTGATTATCTTAACAGAGCTGATTTTCACGATTTATCCGGTAATATCCTGCGCCGGAATTTCAAATTCCCTGATCGTCTTATCCTCTCTGCGGACATCGACCATATTTTCTTCCAAATCCGCGGTTTCATCCTTTAACTTCTTCGCCAATTTACGCATCTTGCCGCCCTTATGCGCGAAAAAATTCACCTTTTCTTTACGGTCCTTGATCTGCTTTTCCATGCGGGCATTCTGCATCTGTTCCCTTTCGATACGCTTCTGGATTTCCTCGACTACCGAGTAGTAATCGCCAACATACGCTTCGATTGCATGCGTAAATACATCGAGATAGATAACGCCGTCGGTAAAACAATTCAAGAAATCGGCATCATGGGAAATTACGATTACAGTCTTATCGTTCATGATCAAGAATTCGATCAGATGATCGATCCCGGCTTTATCAAGATTATTGGTCGGCTCATCCAAAAGCAGGATATCCGGCTCTTGGATCAAAGCGAATGCCAAAAGCAATCTTGCCTGCTGGCCGCCGGAAAGATCTCCAACACGCCTGTCTTTAGGGATATTGAAATTTACGGCATCCAAAGCCTTAGCGATCCTTGCGCCGATATTACCCGGAACTACTTCAAAAGCTTTAGCAAAATATTGTTCGACAGTCAGGTCCAAGTCTTCGCGCGCGATTGTCTGGCGGGCAGAGCCGATCGTAGCGCCATTAGCGATTGAAATCTTGCCGCTTTTTGGCTTGAATTCGCCCCTGATCAACCCGAAAAGAGTGCTTTTACCGGCGCCGTTCTGGCCCATCAAAGTGATTTTTGAACCCCTGCGCACGCTGAAGCTGGCCTCATCCAAGATAGGCTTTTTATGCAAATATTCAAATGTGACTTCATCAAACCTCAAAACTACTTCTTCGGCCATATGGGTAAAAAAATTTTAACATAAATACCCGCCTGGACGGGTATTTTTATACTGAAAAAATTATAACAGTTGCTGGCACTTATGTCAACTCCTCGTGCTATTCAATAATGAGATCAGGCAGATTTTGGCGGATTTTTTCCAAGTCCTGGGTTGAATAATCATTGCCGGATAATCTCAAAGTCTTTAACTTTTTCAGATTGCCAAGTTCATAAGGCAAGCCTGTTATCTGGTTATCAGATAAATCCAATGTCTCCAGTTTTTGCAATTGGCCGATTTCCGCCGGCACACCGGTCATGCGATTATTGCTCGCGTCCAACACTCTTAGATTTTGCAATTGGCCGATTTCCGCCGGCAGTGCTCCCGTTAGTCCATTATCAGAGATATCCAGCTCTTCCAACTCAACCTTCCTTAAAACATCAGCCGGCAGCTTGGAAAGATTTTTATTGCTTAAATCAAGACGCTTTCCGCTTTCTTCCCTTTTCTCTGAATTTTCCTCTTGTATCGGCGTCCTAAAAGCACAGCCAGTCATCACAAAAAGCGAAGAAATCAAAAACGCGGATAAAAATATTTTTTTAGTCATACTTTAAGGATACACTAAAATCCAAAAAAGAAAAGCCCGGTTTGCAAAAAAAACAAAAACTCCTTTTTTAAAGGAGTTTTTGCATATGGGTCCGACTAATCTCTTTTTGATTCTTTTTCTTCTTCTTTTCTCTCAGATACTTCTTTCAATTTATTTTCTACTTTTTTGGTCTGCTCTTCTTCCTTTTCGATCTTGGTTTCCAATTTCTTAATTTCTTTTTCCAATTTTTCAATTTTATTTTCTGATTTCTTTACCGCCTTCAGTTTCTCCTTTACGCCTTTTACATTGACTGTCAATGAAGCGGAGACAATCTTATTATCTTTTGTCTTAGCCGTAAAAATCGCTGTTGAGGTTCCGTTTGTCAGCTCCGTCATCTTTTTCGCGCGGAATTCATAAATGACATCCATTTTCCCATCCTTATCATAATCCTTATATTTCCTTTCGTGCTGCTTTGCGCCGGCAAATCTGGCTGATAAATGGATGATTTTTTTTACATCCAGGTCAGCGCTTCCAAGAATCACTATTTTTACTTCCTGATTCGATCTCACATTGATCAATTTAACGGCCTTATCGCCTTTTTTGATAAGGATGGTGGCGGCAATCGTTGAAGTCGAGGTCGAGTCTGTCGCAAGAGTTGTTGCTGATGTAGTCGCTGACTTTTCCGACTCATTGCCGGCCGCGTCAATTGCGCTGATCTGATAGGCGTAAGTAGTTGAAGCGGTAAGGCCTGCATCCTGGAAATTATTCACAGAAGACGTCGCCTTATTCACTCCGTTCACATAAACCTTGTAACCGGTAACGCCGACATTATCAGTCGAAGTCGCCCAAGAAAGATTGATTTGGGAAGTCGAAGTCGGGACCGCCAAAAGGCTTGCCGGTACGGATGGAGCTGAAGTATCAGCAAGAGTCTTAACCCCTGTGCTTGAAGAAAGGGCTGAAACTGTGCTTGAAGCATCGACCGCAGCCAAATAATAATTATAAATTATAAAAGAAGCAAGGCCGGTATCGACGTAAGAAAGATTTGAGGTTGTCGCAATCGGAGTCGACGTGCTATTCCTGAAAATCTGGTAACTTACGGCTCCGGTCGAGCTTGCCCAAGATAAATCAACAGAGGTTGGGGTTGTCGAGGTGGCTGTTATGCCTGTCGGGGGTAATGGCGCATCAGCTGACGCCGCAAAGCCGAGGG
Source organism: uncultured Gammaproteobacteria bacterium (assembly GCA_964360445.1). Lineage (GTDB taxonomy): Bacteria > Patescibacteriota > Patescibacteriia > Patescibacteriales > JAKAJF01 > CAYHWE01. The sequence goes on from CAYHWE010000005.1 coordinate 32,739, forward strand.
AAAAAGCGAGAGCTAATGAGGCTAAATAAAAATATTTTTTCATAATTTGTTTTTGAATAGGCTATTTTTTAAAAAACCTATTATTAATAATTAAGTATGCCTACATTATTAAAGACGCCTGAAACCATGAAACATTACAAAATAAAATACCTCCTGAATTCGGGAGGTATTTTATTTTTACTCACTTTTTTATTCCTTAATCATATTGAATAAAAAAGTAAACAGCCAAACACCGAGCGCCACCACGATATTCCAAATAATAAGGCCGGAAACGAAATAACCGAAACTGAAAAAATCGGATTTAAAGGAAACGTCAGCATGCAGGGAATATCTCATGAATAAACTCCTGACTGGCGGATAAATTGCCACGCCGGCATAACAAACAATATAAATGATACTTATCCATGCCGATGCGACTTTGAGCAAATGTTTAGTATTAATCATATTTGCACCTCCCCTCTATATTCTTTAACCCCAACTTAAAACAATTAATACAGCTTTAATGTAATTAAAGCACTTAAATACCAATATAACAAGCATGAATTCTACTTCCAGGCTTAATTTAATAAAAGAGGCCGTAGTTTTCAGTTTCTTTTATTTGCTCATCCTATAAAAAGCCTATCTCTTCTTCCTTTTAGCATCTCTCGCCTCAATCATAAGACGCTTGATTTCAAGACGCTTTGCTGTCTTGTGGTTGCGTGTTTTTTTACCCTTTCCGACTCCAGTGCTTCTTTTTGCCATATGTGTATTGTTTATAAATAAATTGTTTTACACTATCCGCTCAAACGGCACGCCCTTGATGGCGTGCCGCGAGATGACAAAGTCATTTTTCGCGGCTCCCGAGGTCGGATTCGAACCGACGACCAACTCGTTAACAGCGAGCTGCGCTACCGCTGCGCTACTCGGGAAAAATAAAATATGCGCCTTGTGGGCACTAAAAATATATTAAAACATATGGCGCTAAATGTCAATGAGCTTCTAACCTAAGGGTTTTTATATAAAAAGAGGGCCTGTCTTCATGACAGACCCTTAGTTGAACGTTCTTTAAGCTCTTTTCTTATTTTCATCAAGCGTGAACAGAACTCTTCTTCAGTTAGAACGGTCTTCTTGGGATCTTTTTCACCTATACTATGAGTAAGAATTTCCTCACCCGTAGCAAGAAGATCGTCCTGAAATTCAGGAATTCTAGACAAAACCTCATAAATTCTGTCTAATAACCCCTGATATTCACTTGATTCTCTTGGATATTCCCTCCCGAGCCACCAGAGAACCTGATGTTTTTGCCAAATTTCATTTCTTTCCTGCCCCCTTGCCTTTGCCTCCCTTCCAGATAGCATACAAATTTCTCTTTGCATTTCCGGATTGTCGTACTTCAAGGCCTGCAAAATACCCTCGGGACAAGCACACTGGACGCCATCAAAAACAAAAGGGCGCGCAGTAAAATTAGATAATTTTCTAACAGGTCCTTTAGCCCCACTTTTAATTTCCACTAAACACCTCCAGAACAGAAATTTTAAAAAGCAGATATTTGTCTATTAAAACAAATATCACGTAAACATAACACAAAAAATGACAATTTGTCAATGATACTAAAAATCCCCTTTTTAAGGGGGAGTTAGTTTATCATTTAGAACATTGGCGCTGGCTTTGGTCCGAAACTATTAGCATTGATCCTCTGGGTCAAGCATTGATAGCCGGCGTCATGAGGCCAGCGGTCTTTATAGTAATTGTAACCGATTTCATTTGAAACTTTATTCGTACCCTTGAATGTTGCGCAAAGCTGATAGGAAGCATTGCTGGTCTGATTGTATACAAACTTCTCTTTGGTTAACGGATCCTGGACATCTTCTTCGCGTAAAAATCCTTTAGTCGCATCGATCATTTCATTCAAGTCCATCGGTACGCTCCTGTTTTCGGCGTAATAAGAATTGATTGCGCTATCGATGCGGTCGAACCTTTCCAGGACTGCATTATCCTGCTTTCTTGCTCTTGTTTCCATCGGCGACTCGACAAAGAAGAAGGCGGAAACCAAGGCGAATAAGACTAGTGCGGCTGTGCCAAAAAAGTAATATCGGACAACATCATCTTTGATGCCTTCTACCTTTTCTCTTTTGATGTCGTAGAAATAATAAGAGAAAATAATTGTGGCGATCGACATCGCGGTCAAAGATTTTAAAATAAACTTTGTCGTCAATTCGCCGTCAAGGAAGCTGTACACGGTCGCGACCAGCCAGCCGAGCATGACGACCGAGGAGGCAAAAAGAATGAAATAAGTCAGCCATTTCCTTATCCCTGAATCCCTGTTCAAGTCTCCGGATTGCAAACTCTTATTGATCTGCCAAGTGGTTATATAATAAATCGGGGCGGCGATGATTATTGCGGAAATTGCGAACTTCATCACTCCGGAATCGAACATGCCCGGAAAATTATAAGCAAGGTCAATTATTTTCTTATTGATAATCTGAAAAATGATCATGCCGGTCGATAATGACATGAATATCAAAGCGACGAGCGAAAGCATGTAGAAGAATGCGAATTTTGCCGCATTGCTTGTCACGCCATTCCCATTGCCATTCCCATTTTTTTTATTATTTTTTGTAACCGTTTTTATAGCCATATTTTTTATTTATCCCCCTTTAAAAAAATGAGGCGATGAGTATTTATGCGAATATTATAACACGAAAAGGAAAAAAATAATAGCTATGGTTATCCTGTAAATGCCGAAAGAGATGAAAGTATGTTTTTCAATGAAGCGCAATAAGAATTTGATGCTGAAAATAGCGACGACGAAAGAAGTGACAAGGCCGGCAGCCAAGACGCCCCAATCATTCGAGCTGAATTCGCCTGCACTCTTCAAAAGGTCAAGGCCGGTTGCGGCTAACATGGTTGGAAAAGCCAAGAGAAAGGAAAACTTCACGATCGTCTTCCTATTTACTCCCAACATAAGGCCGCCGATGATCGTCGCGGCTGAACGGGAAAGGCCGGGAATGATTGCGAAAGACTGGAAAATGCCGATCAAGAAAGATTGCTTCAAGGAGATTGCAGTTATATCTTCACTATCGATTCCGTCCTTTTTTTCCCTTCTCCTCTCCCAAAGTTCGAACAAGATGATCAGGATGCCGCCGATGAGCAAAGCCCAGACAACGACCATCTCATTGCCCAATAAATATTTTTTTACAATCTTATAAAAAGCGAGTCCGATTACGCCGGTCGGGATGAAGGCGACGATTATCCTTTTCCAAGTTTCAAAACTGTTCAAAAGCAGCCTAGCATAAAGCACGGCCACGGAAAAAATAGCGCCTAATTGGATGGCGATTTCAAAAGTTTTCGCGAATTCCCCCTTTATGCCTAGGAGCTTTGAGGCCAGAATAAGATGGCCGGTTGAGGATATGGGCAAGAATTCAGTGACACCCTCGATGACGCCTAATATGAAGGCTTGAAAAAAATCCATAGCACTTTTGTCATCTCGAGTGCTAGCGAGAGATCTCATCCAGCGCGCTTGCCGAGATTTCTCACTCGCTCCCGCTACATTCGAAATGACAGTTGTTTATTTCTTCTCTTTAACTGCAGTTGATTTTATATTAAGTTCTCGTAATTGTTTTTCATCTACCTCGGACGGGCTTTCCATCATCACATCTCTTCCCTGTCCGTCTTTCGGGAAAGCATACATGTCGCGGATAGAATCCCAATCATTCATGACCATTATCAAACGATCGATTCCAGGAGCGTTGCCGCCGTGCGGAGGCGCGCCATATTCGAACGCGCGGATCATGCCGCCGAATTTTGCATCAACATCTTCCTTTTTGTAACCAGCGATTTCAAATGCCTTATACATGATTTCCGGTTCATGGTTCCTGATCGCACCGCTTGAAACTTCATAGCCATTCAAAACCATGTCATACTGGTAGGCCAAAATATCTAGAGGATTCTTTTCTTCCAACGCTTTCATTCCGCCCTGTGGCATCGAGAATGGATTATGGCCGAAATCGATTTTTCCTGTCTGCGCAGGCAGGCCTTCGTCCGTCTCTTCATACATCGGGAAATCAACGACCCAAGACCATGCCGCTTTCGTATTGTCTTTCAATCCTAATTTCTGCGCGCATTCGTTCCTTATCGCGCCAAGGCTGTCGCAAACGACCTTCCATTTATCCGCGCCGAAAAAAACGATATCGCCGTTCTTCGCCTCTACCGCTTCCATAATTCCTTTCGTCAAATCATCGCCTAAGAACTTTATGATCGGTGATTGCAATCCGCCGTCTTCATTTACGATTATATATGCCAAACCTTTCGCTTTTTTAGTTTTCGCTATTTCAGTCAGCTCATCGATTTCTTTGCGGGTGAATTTCGCGCCGCCGTCGACTTTCAAGGCATGGACAACACCGCCGTCCTTAACTGCGTTCGAAAAAACCGAGAAACCGCAATCGCGGACAAAATCCGTAACCTGTTTTATTTCCAAATCGAATCTCAAGTCCGGCTTGTCGATTCCGTATCTGTTCATCGCGTCTCTCCAAGCGATGCGCCTGAATCTTCCGCCTTCCAAACCGATGACTTCTTTGTTGCTGAATTTTTCCGTCAATTCCAGCATCAAAGGCTCCATGATAGAAAAGATATCTTCCTGGTCGACAAAACTCATTTCCATGTCCAATTGGTAAAATTCGCCGTAAGCCCTGTCCTGTCTCGGGTCTTCATCGCGGAAACATGGCGCCACCTGGAAATAACGGTCAACGCCGCCGACCATCAAAAGCTGTTTGAACTGCTGCGGCGCTTGCGGTAATGCATAGAACTTACCCGGGTAATAGCGGGATGGGACTAAAAAGTCGCGCGCGCCTTCCGGAGATGAGTTCGCCAAAATCGGAGTCTGGATATCGATAAATCCGCGGTCATGGAGATAACCGCGCATATGGGTAATGAATTCATCTTTCGTCTTTAACATTTTCTGCAACTTCTCTCGGCGCAAATCAACGAAACGGTATTTCAATCTGATCAACTCGCCAGCTTCCTGCCCGCTTTCATCGCTGATTTCGAATGGCGGCGTTTTTGATTTGCCTAAAATTTCCAATCCATTAACCTCAATTTCAATCGCGCCGGTATTTAATTTCGAATTGACCATATTGTCCGGCCTGGCAACCACTTTTCCGGTAATCTTTACGACCCATTCACTCCTTAATTTATCAGCCTCGGCATGCGCCTCTTCGCTGAATTTCGGATCAAAAGTAAGCTGCGTGATACCGTAACGGTCGCGTAAATCAATAAAAATAATACCTCCGTGGTCACGGCGGCTATGCACCCAGCCAGCCAATTCAACAGTTTGGCCAACATTAGCTTTATTCAATTCTCCGCAAGTATTTGTCCGCAACATAACTTTTAACAATTTACAGTTAACAATTAACTCAGATGCAAAAAAAATAAAAAAGTTCCTACCCTTTTTACTTTTTACTTTTGACTTTTTACTTATTCTCATCCTAATATATTTTTCTAATTTAAGCAAGAAAAAGCCGACCCCTAAAGGTCGGCGGCATAAGACTTGCATTTTGGAACCTGCATCTGGCATATTTCGTACTCAAATCCTTTTGTTATCTGAAGAAAGGCGGGATCGCAAACATAACAACCATAATTTAAAAGTTCTTCTAATAAAGGCGACATATCCTCCTCGCATAACAATACTCCCAACCGATCGTCTCCGTAACCCCAAACTATGACTTGTTTAAAAGTTTCTTCATCTAAAGAATCGAGTACGTCCGAATCAAATATTACAAGAGCTTTTTTTATTACAAATAAATTGCCGTTAAGCACATCCTTGATATTTGCAGATTTTGTTATGGGCCCCACAGATTCCGCCATTACTCACCTCCCTAATGCCGATTTTGTAAGAACGAATTTATCGCCTCCTTTATTTCTACTGATAATTTATCATTGATTTTCAACTTAATCAAGTAATCAAAATCCTCTTCCAGCATCAATCTCAAGACCTTTATGCAGTCATCAGAAACCTTCAATCCCCTGAAGACCGCGCACTTTCCGCAAACCAGTCCATTCCTCTCATAATTGAAAAAGTTATTCCCGGGCTTGAGCCTGTCCCTGCAGGCCGCGCAAGAGTATAAATCCGGCCTGTATCCCGATAAAGAAATCAGCCTGAGAAAAAACCAGGCCGGCAGAAGCCCATGACTTGGAATTCCGGGATCATCCAGTTTTAAAAAACTTTCCGACAATAAAGAAAATATTTTTTCATCTTTTTCTCCGATATCGATCATTCTGTCGATAGCCTGCAAGATGCTTCCGGCATGCAGATTTTTTTCTAGATCGTTTTTCGCGTTTCCGAAACAATTTATGGCCTTGGCGCTTCCGGCGTAATCGAATTGCTTGCCTCGCACGATCATCAGATCGACAAGATTCATCGGTTCCAGATGCCCGGCCAATTTTGAATTTATCTTTTTCGTCCCGCGGGCGACAAGATGCAATTTCCCTTTTTCCAGACTATAAACCGTCACCTTCGTATCCGATTCCCGGAAAGGCTCGCGTCTTAAAATTATAGCTTTTGTATTGAATGTTTCTTCCATAACAAAGAAAAAAGGAGGCGTGAATACTGCCTCCTTAGATTACGGGCCGGCAAAGCATTTATCGAAGCCTTGCGAACCTTGATGTTTATGTATAACTGCCTCCAGATTGCCTTTTAGATACTTCGCGTAGCCATCCGACACTCCCGCGCCCAACAGATAAATAGCGATTATCCTGATTGATCTTGCATCAATATGGACAACGCCATTCACTTTGCAAGCACCGGCAAAAACGCACGGCTGATTTTGGTTTATGCAGCCCATAAACACCTCCCTTTTAAGGATTAGAAAGAACGAGGGCCTATATATTATCAAAAAATTGCTGCAAAATCAACATTGCGGCTATTTCGTCCCTTGACGCTTTTGTTTTCTTGTCGCCAGCCAGCGCGTCAGCCGCTTTGCTTGATAAACGTTCATCTAAAAGTTCTATCTTCACATCCGTATTTTTCTTTAAAAAATCCATGAATCGTTCAAACTTTTTTGATACCGGAAAATCAGGGTTAACCATAGACACCGGCTTCCCGACCACGAGACAATCAATTTCTTCTTTCTTGATTATATCCAAAATCCCTTCTTTTGTGTTTACAACAGAATACGGGCTGGCGATCTTAATTTCGTCATCCCCCATCGCCAAGCCTATCCTTGCTTCACCCCAATCGATGCCTAAATATTTCATATGCAATCAAAGAAACAAGAAAGCATTTAAGCAAGAAAACAGATATTTAATGCTTATTTGCTTATTTGTTTAAATGCTTAATTGTGTTAAAACTTCATGCCCTTTTTCAGTAATTGCAATCGTATGCTCGAAATGCGCGCTCAATTCTCCGTCCGCAGTCATGATGGACATCCCGTCTTTTCCTGTTTTTATCTTTGACGAACCAATATTAACCATCGGTTCGACGGCTAAAACCATGCCGGGCTCAAGAACGAAATCGAACTCATTATCAATTACGAAATTGGGGACATTCGGCGCTTCATGCACGGCCTTGCCGACACCATGCCCAACCAGATCGCGGACCACGGAAAAACCGTTCTTTTCCGCATGAGTCTGCACGGCTCTCGCGATGTCATTCAAAGTATTCTTCGGCTTCATCTGTCTGATGGCCAAATCCAGGCACTCTCTTGTGACTTTTATCAGCTTTTTCGCCTGTTCTGAAATTTTCCCGACAGCGACTGTTTCCGCCATATCTGTATAAAATCCTTGTTCACCTTTTTTGAACGGATATTCCATCCCTATGTCTATACCGAGAATATCTCCGCCATTCAGGACTCTTGCCGGAATCGCGGGCGCGTGCACGACTTCATTATTGATCGAAGCGCAGAGAGCTGTCGGGAAAGGCCTGCCTCCGGATTTATAGCCTTTAAAAGAAGGTCTTCCCCCGGCCTCATCTATAAGCCTGCAAGCTACCTCCTCAAGATGCGCCGTATCCACCCCCGGCTTAACTTCTTTTTTTATCTGATATAGTATCTTAGCTAAAATCTGCCCTCCTTCTTTGATTTTTTCTATTTCTTCTTTTGTCTTATAAATAATCATAATATAATCACAAATTAAATCCTACACGCTAAACGCTGCGCAACAAAACCCTATCTTACACATTGCTTGCCATATTATACATAGGAAGGATGATCGCCGCAACCATGACACCTACCGCAAGACCCATCACAACCATGATTATCGGCTCCATCAGAACCATCAGATTAGCAACGATATTGTTTATCTCCCTGGCATAAAAATCCGTAATCCTAGCCAAAACTATATCTAATTTTCCTGTTTTTTCACCGATGCTCATCATTTGTGAAACCATCTTTGGGATTTCTTTGCTGTTCACAAAAACGCTGGAAATCGAATTTCCTTCTTCCACTTCTTTTATCGTTTTTTCAATCAATTCTTTATAAATCTCGTTGCTTACGACTTCACCGGCTATCCTCAGCCCTTCCGTTATCGTAACGCCGCCGACAATCAGTGTGTGCATCGATCTTGTAAAACGGACCAAGTAGATCCTTTGGAATAATT
>CAYHWE010000006.1:0-9673 GCA_964360445.1 uncultured Gammaproteobacteria bacterium
AAGGCGGCGAATCCGATCAACGCGATGATGAAAGCGATAAAATTAACGAACAGGGCGGCTCTGCCGGCCAGCTGACGCAATCTGACGGCCGGACGGCTCAAATTCAACCCCCAATACAGGAAATAACCGTTCAAAAAAGCGCCGACTCCAAGCCCGGCGCAATTAGGGCAGATGATTCCGTCTTTCTTCCCCGAACCCTCGCAGATATGGCAGATGACGAAAGATGTGTTTTGTTGTTTTTTATCCGGCATTACGATTGTAAAATTATTTGGTAAACCACGAAAAAAGGCAGAATAAGCCAAAGCAGGACCGCGCTTATGGCGATAATGACCCAGAAGGACAGGATGATTCCCCTGAAAATTATCTGGAACATCCTGACCATAAAACTGATCAGGAATCCGGTTATGTCATTCTGCCCGTACATCGGCCGGAAAACATTCTTCACCCAGACAAAAAAAGCCAAAGATTTTTCCTTGTCATTCAAAAAAATTTTAAGCCTCCTTATCAGCTTCATCAGCCCGCCCGAATACCACCATAAAGGAAATCTGATTATGCCAAAAAATAACTCGGAAACGGCTTTCGCAGAATAAAAAATCATATGCTCTTATTTTATATAATCGCTCCGAAGACTTCCTTTCGGAGCCATCTCTTTATAACGGGATATACTGCTGGATGCTTGCCGTGCAGGAATGTTCGTCCGCCGCCGGCTCATAAATCGGAATGATTATTTCGCTCGCGCCGGCTGTGATATTGCCGTTCAATTGGCATGAACCGGTTCCCGAGACGTCTAAATCATACACGACGCTGCCTGAATACGGGAACATTGTGGATGAATCGTATGTTGTCGGATATCCCTTCGCAACGCTCATTCCCACCGGAGTATAATTATAGTCATACCAATTGCTCATTGTATATTGCATCCCGGCGCCAGGATATTCTTCATAGGAATAATATTGATGACAGCATTCGTTTGAATAACTTATCGTTCCATCGCTATAGAAATGGATATCTACTGAATGATCGACAGTCTGCGTCCAGGTATAAGCTGTTTTTTGGCAATAATATGCGCCATTATAGAGAGCGAGCGTTGTTCCGGTCGGACAATTATATTGGCAATTCTTGCACGATTTTCCTCCGTCGCACTGCTCGTTTCCGTTCTTTATCTTATCTCCGCAGAATCCGCCTGTCCATTTGCAAGCCGAACAATTATATTGATCATATATCGATGTTCCTCCGCCCGCGGCTTCGCACTGCTCATTTCCGTTTACGACCTTATCGCCGCAATATTCCGTCGCGACACAGGAGTTCCAGGAACAAGATGAGTTGCAACTCTTTGTGCCATTGTAGTTATTAACCGTGCAAGCTCCTGAGCCTCCATCGCATGATTCAGTGTACTTTGTCGTTCCATTGACGATATTGTCTCCGCACCAGATGTTATTCTTAACGGTAATGGAAAAATCCGCGCTGGAGGAGGCGCCGCAGGAATTTTTCGCGGTAATGGTAACGGTATAGCTCCCGACATCGCTTGCGCTTGTCGGCGTTCCCTGGACTTCTCCCGTGCCGCTGTTGATCTGCAGCCAATCCGGATTTCCGCTCAAAGAATATGTCATCTTATTATTTGAAGAAGAGCTTGCCTGCGCGGAATACTGGACCGGACCATAATAAACCGAAGACGCTCCGGAAGGATAAATATAGATAGTTGAAGCGCTTTGAGGATTGACACTGACACTGACGGTAAAAACTTCATCCGCAACATTCATAGCGAGTTGCTTCGTCGTCTCGGCGCTATAAGGAGAAATCGTTTTCCCATAGTATTCGTCTCTCACCGTTACCGATGGGGAATAAGCGCCCTTGGCTGTCGGCTTGCCTGTAATTTTTCCCGCTGAATCCATAGACAAGCCGCTGGGCAGATCTTTAGCCGAATAAGTCATGCTATGCCCGTCCGGATCAGCCGCGGAAAACTGGATGGAATTATCAGCGCAAGCCATAGCGTCGGAGATGGATGTGGCGGTTATTTCCGGCGCGTTATTTTTTACGGAAACGATAAAACTTTCCGCCTCAGACTCTTTGCCGTAAGCGTCAATCGCTTTTGCTTCAAATGTGTATTCTTTGGTTCCAGCCACAACCGAATCAATGACTATGTGGCAGCTGTATTTATATGAACCGGATGTTTCCGTTATTTCATAACAGGAAAAACTGACAGGAGGAGAATCGGGATTATCCGGATAATTGAAAGAAAATGTCAGCGGATAATGACTATCCTCGTCAGACGCCGATATGGAAAAATCCAATTTTTTTCCGATGACAACCTCCTGCTTGTCTATCGCTTTCACGATCGGAGCGATATTCTTTATATTAAAACTGAAATTCTTGCTGACTTTGCTGTTTGATCCTCCTTTACCGTCATCTATTTCCACTGTCATCGTATATGCTCCGCCTTTTCCCAGCTTCGTAGCAGATATCTTTTTTTGCGTACTGACTTCTGTTTTTGCCAAAATATTTGCCCCCTCCCAAAGCAGGCTGTTTTCTAAAAATTGGACGATAGTTTCTGAGCTGGATGACGCTTCCCAGGAAACAGAGCTGGAATCGCCTTCATATTTCAAAGCGCTTATTTTCCAGGATAGCGCGGCTCCTTCCGGATCTTTCGCTTCGATATATCCGGAATATTTATTCGCTGTATTGCCGTCCGGCAAATTAGAGCCGGTGAATGAAGGCGCCTGATTCCCGACCGAACCGCTGACGCCGCCCGAACCTGAACCGGTATAGCTGAAGCCGCTGTCCGTAAGATCGCCTGTTTCAAACCCCATATTCAGTCCATAATCCGAACCATCGGATGACGCGGCATATACATACGCGCTGCTTCCGGCTGGCAGACCAAAATTACCGTCGGAAGGATCAGGATCCGCAAACTTTTTGGCCGACTCATCCCAGCAGGTCGTTCGGTTGTAAGAGTCGCCGCCGCAATCGCCCAATGCATTGATCGGATCTGTCGGCACGGTGATCCCGAGCGCCTGCCCGAATGCGTCCTGCCAGCTTGGCCAGACCGAAACAGTCGTGTTTGGGATATAGCTGCCTGAGGATAATTTCGGATAATAGCCGTTTGCGTCTCTATATGCTTCCAGAGAGGAATCTATATCAGCCAGATCAGACAATCTTTTCGTGTCGCGGATTATTTTTGCTTTCGGGCCTGTGCAATATTCGCCTTCAGGACATTCCGAATCGTAAGCGCATGCAGTCGCGGTCGTATTATTGCAGACGCCCGTGCCGGTAATATTGGTCAAGAATTTCCAGTGCGATAGCGCTTGGCCGAAAATATCGACAGTGGCGCTTTCCGAATCCTGTGTATACGACATCAGATAAATATTCGTATACATCTTATCCAACGATCCGTCGCCGTTGGAATCAACCATATTCGCCGCGTTGACATAAACAGTGCGGCCGTCGCGCACAGCCTCGAACCCGTCAATCGTCAGCGATTGCGGGGAACCGGAAAAACCTTTTTCCGCGTACCAACGGTCAGGAGAGTAATAATCAGGATTGGAAATCACCCTGATGGCTATGGCGTCAGGAGATGTTTCGGCGGAAATAGATAAGGAGGCAAAAAAACAAAAAATCAGGAAAACAGGCAAAAAAACAACCTTACCGTATTTTTTAAAATTGATAATTCTGCATTTTAAATTGTGATTTTGCATTTTGATTTTTGCCTTTTTGATTTATGAACATATTATAACATATTTCCGCAAAAACCTAAAACCGCCCGCCTGATTGACATTTTTATTGTTATTGTGTATATTACTGATATATACACAACTGCCCTCCGAGGGGCTGTTTTTTAAATAAAAAACCTTTATGGACAGACTTATCAATTATATAAAAGCCTCTATCGAGGAAATGAAAAAGGTAACTTGGCCGACTAAGAATGAAACCTATAATTACACATTACTGGTAATCGGGATCAGCGTAGCTTTGGCTGTTTTTTTAGGATCAGTCGATTATCTTTTTACAAAAGGATTAGAACTGATCATCAATAAATAAATAGATAGATAAAAGCATTCAAATATTAATTGAAAATTAATAATTGAAAATTAATTACATATGGCTAAGCAAACCTTAAATCAGGGTCGAAGATGGTATGTTCTCCACACCTATTCAGGCTATGAAGAGAATGTGGCCCACAATCTGAAGCAAAGGATCGAATCCATGGATATGGAGGATAAGATTTTTAACATCCTCGTGCCTACGGAAAAAAAGATCAAGATCAAGAATGGCAAAAGAAAAGTCGTTGAAGAAAAAATCTTCCCAGGATATGTCCTGGTTGAGATGGTTGTGAACGATGATTCCTGGTATGTGGTAAGGAATACCCCGAATGTAACCGGATTTATCGGAACCGGAACGACTCCGACACCGATCAGCGACAAAGAAGTGAAAGAACTGCAGAAGAGGATGGGAGTCGAAGAGCCTAAATTCAAGATTGATGTTTCGCAAGGATCGCCGGTCAAGATCGTCGACGGTCCGTTCAGGAATCTTGAAGGAAGGGTTATGAATGTCGATGAAGCCAAAGGCAAAATCAAAGTCCTGGTATCGATGTTCGGAAGAGAAACCCCGGTTGAATTAGATTTCTTGCAGATTAAAAAAATATAAATTGATTCTCGTCCTTAACAGGGCTTCTACGAGATTTATATAGAATTTTTAATTTCTAATTTTGTAATTTTTAAATAATATCTAAATATTTAATATTCAAAATTAGTTTAAAAATTATAAATTATAAAATTTAAAAAATAAACATATGGCTAAAAAGATAATAACTAAAATCAAGCTACAGATACCGGCTGGCCAGGCAAATCCAGCTCCCCCGGTCGGACCTGCTTTGGGTCAGCACGGATTAAACATCCAGCAATTCTGCCAGGCTTTCAACGAAGCGACCAGGGATAAGATGGGAGACATCACTCCTGTCGAGATCACGGTTTACGATGACAGGACCTTCACTTTCATCACAAAAACTCCTCCTGCTTCAGAGCTGATCAAAAAAGTCGGAAAATTCAGCAAAGGATCAGGCAAGCCATTGTCTGAAAAAATCGGTTCGATCACTGAAGCGCAGTTAAGGGAAATCGCCCAGATGAAAATGCCGGACCTGAATACCAATGATATCGAAGCGGCAATGAAGATTATCGCCGGCACCGCAAGACAAATGGGAGTAGAGATCAAATAAACAAAGAAACGAGAAAGCAAAAAAGCAAATTTTATTTTTAATTTTTGTGGGAGATGAATAATCGTCGTTTTACCACGAAACAAATCTATGAAAAAAAATACAGTAAAAAAAGCAAAAAAAGCCGTCCATGATTTTGATAAGACAAAATCATACGCGATTGAAGAAGCCGTTGAACTGGCTAAAAAATTCGCTAAGACCAAATTTGACGCTTCCGTAGAAGTGCATTTCAGATTGGGAGTAGACAGCAAAAAGGGCGATCAGCAGATCAGATCAGCCGTCACCCTTCCGCACGGAACCGGCAAGACGGTTACGGTTGCGGCTTTCGTTTCCGCTGATAAGGAAAAAGAGGTTAAGGCGGCTGGCGCTGATATTATCGGCGGCGATGAATTGATCGCGGAAATCAAAAAAACTGAAAAAACTAATTTTGAAGTAGCTGTAGCGGAGTCGGCGATGATGAAAAATCTTGCCCAGATCGCTAAAATCTTAGGCACAAGAGGTCTTATGCCTTCTCCTAAAAACGGGACTGTTTCGACAGATCCGGCGGCTATCGTGGCTGAGCTGAAAAAGGGAAAGATCAGTTTTAGGAACGATGACACGGGCAATGTCCATGTCGCTATCGGAAAAATATCTTTCGATACCGCCAAGTTAGCGGAAAATTATAAGACATTATTAGACGCGATCAGGAAAGCAAAACCGGTTTCAAGCAAAGGAATCTTTATCAGGAATATCTCACTGAATTCGACAATGGGACCGGGAATAAAAATCTCTATCCAATAACTTAGATAAAAAACGTCCGGACAGATTTCCGGACGTTTTTTATTGCCTAAAATCCCCTCTTTTGTTAATATTAAAGAGGAATGATAACTTATACACAGGGGGAATTTTACCTTGTTTTTTTAACCCTAAAATTATGATTCTTTCCGACAGAGACATCAAAAAAGAAATACAAAACGGAGGCATTGTCGTCGCTCCTTATGATGAAAAATACGTGCAGCCGGCAAGCATCGACCTGCACCTGGATAAAGAATTCTTGGTTTTCAATACGCTCAAGAATTTTGTCATCGATGTCCGGGAAAAAGCGGAAAATCTGATGGATCGGATTACCATAGACGAAGACACTCCATTCATCCTCCACCCCGGAGAATTCGCCCTAGGATTGGTTTTAGAAGAAACCGGCGTTTCCAGCATGATCGTCGGCCGCCTTGAAGGCAAAAGCTCTTTGGGCAGGCTCGGTCTTATCATCCATACCACTGCCGGCTATCTTGATCCTGGCAATTCTTTAAAAATGACCCTGGAGCTTTATAACGCCGGCCCCCTGCCGATAAAACTTTATCACAAGATGCCGATCGGACAGATGGCCTTTGAATACCTTTCCACTGAATGCGAAAAACCTTACGGATCAGCAGGATTGAACAGCAAATATTTTGGCGATAAATTACCGAGAGCTTCTGAGATGTATAAAAATTTTTAAAAATATTTTATGATAAAAGTCCAACTCGTAGCGCACACGAACGCCAATCCCCTCGAATTGACCAGCCATGCCGCCCTGATCTGCTACCAGGCAGAGATGCCGGAAGTAGGCAAAATTCTTGTTGTCGAAAATAGGCTTTTCAAGGTCGGGCACCACACGACTCTCCAGCATTTCTTTTTTACATTCGCAATTGAAGGCATTGCTGTCGGCGATATTACCTTCGGCATGCACCTGGCCAGCCCTTTTTATAACAGCGACCAACGCTCCGGCCGTTATTGCGCTAAAATGTTCACGGAACCGAATTTCGAAGAAATCAAGAATTATGTAAAAACTTTCTGGCCGGAGGTAAACGAAAAAAATCGTGAAGAAGTGATGGACTACGTCAAAAAGGGCGTGGGCATTTATCATGATAACATATCAGCAGCGACAGAATTGGCAAAAACGCACACGAAAGAAGAAAGGCCATATGCTAATGAAAAATACATCGAGCAAAATGGGCCTAAAATAGCCCAGGAACAGATGCGCTCTTTCATTCCGGTCATCTTCCCTACCGCCTTTGATTTTACGATCAACATGACCGTTTTAGCCGCCCTGCATCGTGTGGCCTGGACTCCGGTAATGCGCGATGTCACCCAAAAAATGGTTGATCAGGTCAAGGAAAAATTCCCGGAAATCGCTTTCATGTTTGCGGAAACAGATAACCACGAATGGGCCATCAGCTTAGAGGCGGATGCGGAAATAAATGCAAAATACAAACCGGCATTAAAACTCTTAGGCATCACCGGAGAAGAATCTTTCATAATGCCGGAACCGAAAATAATGCACCCGATCGATAAATTGCATTTCTTGCCGGACATGATGGACAATTCATTCGGAAGCATAGAGACAGAAATAGAAATTTCCGTAGCAACCATGGGCCAAGATCAGCGCCACAGGACGATCAAGAGAAGCAAGCCAAAATTTACCGGCAATTTTTATATCCCGCCGATCGTAAAAGAATTAGAGCTTGAAACTGAAGCAGTGGAATTGATGAAAAAATGGGCAGAATTAAGCCAAAAGATTCCAAAAACATTATCCATGATCCTAGCGCCTTACGGGGCCATGGTTTCCTATAAAAAAAATGGATCATTCAATGCCATTGCCCACGAACATGGCAAAAGATTATGCTGGTGCGCCCAGGAAGAGATTTATCATGTAAGCCGCCTATTACGCTTGGCTATCAACGAACGCAACCAAAATTCACCCCTATTGACCATGTTCGAACCTGGATGTTACAGGACGGGAATCTGTGTTGAAGGCTCAAGATATTGCGGCCGAAATATAAACATAAGAAAGACTGGAGATTATTTTCCAGAAAGAAAAGTTTAAAATATATGAAAAATAAAAAAATTTATGCCTTTCCGGGCATGGCCGGCTCAGGAAAGTCTGAGGCGATCAAATATCTACAGGAAAAGAATGGCTGGCCAAAAGTTTACCTTGGGGCCGCTACTTTTGAAAAAATGTGCGAAATGGGCTTAGAGGAAAGTCAAGATAATGAAAGGATAGCCAGAGAAAAACTAAGAGAAGAGCATGGCATGGGGGTTTATGCGAAATTAGCACTTCCAAAAATAAAAAAATTGTTTGAAAGCAATGATATAGTCCTACTGGAAAGCCTGTACAGCTGGGATGAGTATAAGATTCTTAAAGAAAAATTCGGCAAAAACTTCAAAGTAATAGCTATTTACGCCTCCCCGACCACCCGCTTTGCAAGATTGGAAAACAGAGAAAAAAGGCCGTTAAAAACTGAGGGGGAATTAAAAATCAGAGACTGGTCGGAAATAGAAAATACGGATAAGGGCGGACCGATCGCGATGGCTGACTACACTATAATCAATGAAGATGGCGTAGATGAATTTCATAAACAACTCGATAAAATTTTTAGCTTTTAAAATAAAATGAAAAATAAAATCATTATCGGCATTGTGGGTGAAATGGCGGCAGGAAAAGGAACCGTTGTAACGTATTTAAAAGATAAACATAAAGCATCTTCACACCGTTATTCTACTCCATTAAGAGACATCCTTGATATCCTGCATTTAGATATCAATAGGAAAAATTTACAGGACATCTTCATAGCTTTAAGTGAAAAATTCGGACCGGATATCCTGGCTAAGGCCATAAGCAATGATGCAGAGAAAGACCAGAATAGAGTAGTAATCATTGAAGGCATAAGAATGCCTTCTGATATTGACTATTTAAGACGAATTCCCGAATTTAAGCTTATTTATTTAACAGCCGATGTCAAAACAAGATATAGCAGACTGACGCAAAGGCATGAAAACATAGATGACAAAAATAAGACTTTCGACCAATTCTTAAAAGACCATGAAGCGGAAACTGAAGTGGAAATTAAAAACATCGGCAAAACTGCAGATTTCAAAATAGATAACAGCAAGGGCCTGGAAGAGCTTTACGCTCAGATCGACACCCTAATAAAATAATTTAAAACTGTGCTTTAGGGAGGAGTGCATTTCCGCGCTTCTTTTTCGTCTATATGCAAAACCAAGAACAAAAAAAAGGAAAATTCATTGTCATTGACGGCACTGACGGCTCGGGCAAAACGACCCAGCTGGGCTTGCTGGCGGAAAGGTTGAAAAATCTTGGCCACCTCGTGGAGATTGCCGACTTTCCTCAATACAACACTAAATCAGCCGGACTGGTCGAAGAATATTTGAGTGGAAAATACGGCTCAGCCGATGAAGTCGGACCTTATCGCGCTTCTATTTTTTATGCTTGCGATCGTTATGACGCCAGCTTCAAGATCAGGAAATGGCTGGAAGAAGGAAAAATAGTGATTTCCAATCGTTATGTTACCGCCAACATGGGCCACCAAGGCGGGAAAATAGATGGCGAGAAAGAAAGGAAAGAATATTTTGACTGGCTTTACAATCTTGAATATGAGACATTCTCCATCCCCCGCCCTGACTTGAATATAATCTTGCATGTGCCGGCTG
>CAYHWE010000006.1:9683-34395 GCA_964360445.1 uncultured Gammaproteobacteria bacterium
GATTGTCACAACAAAGAGTCAGGGAAGACTGGAAGGGAAAAACAAACGACATACACGAAGACAATCTCGCCCATCTTAAGAATGCCGAATCGGTTTACCTGGAAATTGCAAGATCCTTCCCGGACTTCGCGCTGATCGAATGCGCTAAAAATGATGAAATATTTTCCAAAGAAACTATCAATGACGCTATTTTTAAAAAGGTCGTAAATCTGGTCAGTCCGGAATCAGCGCTGGATAGTGAACACAAATTTTATACAGCTAAAGATTTTTGGGAAGACGCGACCGGAGACAATCGGGAGGAAAAAAATTCAAACATCGATTCCAAAAAATCGTCTCGGCCGGAAGCAACTTCTGAATTAAGAGTGGAACTTGCCTACTCTGACTCCAAGCTGCCTACCAGATCGCATGCGAATGACGCCGGAATAGATTTATACTCTTACGGGAACCACTGCATATCTCCTAATCAGCGCGCACTGATAAAAACAGGAGTGAAAATGGCCATTCCGGATGGATGCGCCGGCTTGATCTGGGATAAGAGCGGGATAGCCAAGAGCGGCCTGCACACTATGGCCGGAGTCATAGATTCCGGATACAGGGGTGAAATAATAATCAACCTGGTCAATCTCGGAGAGTCGCTCGTATACATAGAATCGGGACAAAAAATAGCCCAGATTATCATCCAAAAAATAGAATATCCTGAAATAACGGAGGGCGAAATAGACGACAGGACAACCAGAGGCGAAAGCGGATTCGGAAGCACAGGATTGTTTTAAATCAATATTTTTACAGGGAGCGGATATATCCGCCCCTGTTTTTTTTGTATTCACATCCTCTCCACAGTTTCTCTCCAGCCGCGCCCTTTACACGATCGGATAACTCCTATAAAATCCAAAGTCTCGAATTGAAACTTAAAGATCAAAAATAGATGCTTTGACCCGCAACCTATGGATAATGGTCGCCTGTTGTTGCGGCGAGCCAGTGGCGAAACCGGCTATTTTTAAAAGATCATGCTCCCTGGACGCATGCATCTTATTAAAAGCCGGTTTTTTAAATTCCATGATAAATCAGGATTATAAAATTTATCTGTATCGTCATATTATCTTTTTGATATTCGCCTCTTATATTGTCATATACGAGATTTTTTATATTTTGCCGATCCTGATCCTGAACGAAAAAGAAAACATCGGTCGCTACAAGGAATTATTTCTTACTTATGGTTTCTTAACCATAAAAAGGTCGAAACAATTTCCGGCTTTGCCGGAAAAAAACGTCTGCGGAAAGCAAGACAGCGGGGATTGTTTAGAAATAAACTTTCTCCTCTTGAATAAAGAATTGAGGCTTGCCCAGCAGACGAATCTAATTATTAAGCTATAAACTGATGTTATTTTTATAGCATCAGTCACATGAAAATTATGAAAAAAATAAAAAAGTTCATAGTCGTTTCTCTGCTCTTCTCTCTTGCTCTTCCTGTTACGGCTGCCAGCACCAATGTTAATTCTCTGGTTGCCACATCAAGCGTAAATACCAGCTTTCTCAGAGACAGCAACGGCGGCGCAAACCCGATCGTAAAAGCTAAATGGGAAATGAATAGCGTCAACGGAAACGGGACAACCACCCCGGGAACCGATGACTCAACAGCCTCCGGAGCCCAATTCCTGCCTTCAGGAAAATACCAGGTCGGAAAAACAATAAGCATCTGCGGCCTAGTTACCGATCCTGACGGCCTGGCCGATGTCTCAGCCGTCTATGCCGATGTCTTTTACCCGACAGGAATAAATTTAGGCCCTAACCACGAAGCGAACAGACAGGGATGCGGCGATCTTATCGGAGAAATATCTCTAAAAAGATTGTCAAAAAGCGACGGCATAAATCTTTTATGCACACAGATAAGGAACAATAATAACAATCTGCCGACATGGAACGCGACTTCAACCAATAACTTCAATTATGATGAAGCCTGCGCTATCGACGGCGAATTATGGAAAGAGACTGCCGCAGTCTACTGCGGAGAAAGGACTCTGTCCTACGAAGATCCTTCAGGCGATTATAGGACGCTTGTCATGGCTCAGGACAAGAACGGCCTTGACGGCACGCTTGAAAATACATTCCGTTATCTTGACCTGACCGCTTTTGAAACAGATTTCCAGAATGTAAACTACGGAAATGTAAAATTGAATACACACAAGATAATAAACGGCGATCTGACCTGGAACGCGACCAGTTCCCCTTCAGTCAGGAATGTCGGCAACACCAGGCTCAATATGGCCATATTCCAGGATGACATGGGCTTGGGCAAAACTGACAGTTCATGGAATGTAAGATGGGACGCGAGAGTAGGAAGCGACGCGGCCTTCAAGAATTATAATCCGGAAACATGGACAACACTGAACAATGCTTTAGATCTTTCAGAAACGGAAGAAATGGATTTCTCTATCGATATCTTCAAATTTCCTCCGACACATGACGGAAATTCTTTCTCCGGCAAGATGATTCTGAGCGCGATAAAAGCTCCGCATCTGATTTGCGAGCTTTAAATTTGCAACAGGGGCGGTATGTTCATATGCCGCCCCTCCTTGTTTAAAAGCCAAACTATATGCGAAAAATAAAAATCATAATCTTAATAGCCGCCTTTTCCATTGCTCCATTCTGCGTATCGGCCATCGGGCAGATAACCGAACCGATAATAATCAAAAGCGCTCTGAGAGGCGGAGAATTCCAGGAAACATTGACGGTTTTGAATACTGAAAATCAGGAAGTTGAAATAATGCTGGCAGCCGAAGGAGACATAAAAGAATGGACTGTTTTTTACAGAAAAGAAGATCCAAGAGAAGAAATAAGAAACATATCCGTTTCAGCCAACGCCAGAATCGACCTTGTTGCCATATTCAGAGTGCCGGAAGGAACGCCGAACAAAGAATATCGCGGGATCATAAGCGTTGCCCAAAAGCCTGAGAATGTAGCGTCCGAGAACGATTCTATAACATCGGTAATACAAAAAATAGACCGGGAAGTCGTCTTAACTGTGGATGATAAAGAAATCGTAGAATTTTTAGCCTCGCCTATTCCGAAAAAATATGACTTGAAAGAAAAAGAGCCTTTAGCCATAAAAGTTATTTATGACAACCTGGGGAATACCGGCATCAATCCGCAAATTCACGTAAAACTAATGAAAGACTCTGATGTCGCCTACAATGTAATATTCCCCTTCCCTGAAAATATTGAACCGATAAAACCATTATCTCGATACGAAATTCCCGTCATAGAAATACCGACCACCGCGTTGGATGACGGAAAATATTCGGCTAAAATCGAGTTCTTGCATAACGGCAAATCGTATGTGGAAAAAAATTTCACCTTTTCAATCGGGCAAGAGGAGAATGCCGTACCGGCGCTCTCTCTCCGCAGGATAGGCAGGATCAAAAGGATATTATGGCCGCTTTATCTCTTTTTAAACGCGTCCGCCATCTTATTAATCGGTTTCTTAACGGAGAAAAAAACTAAAATTATCAGAAAAAATTTTAAAAAAACCTATCAGGCTTGCCTTGCCTTTTTTGCCAATTTTGGATAAAATAAAATAAACAGATTCTCACGGATTTGTTACAGATTTACACTAATTTTATCCAATTTTATGGACCACGATGTGATCATCGGCCTGGAAATTCATGCTGAATTGAAAACAAAATCAAAAATGTTCTGCTCGTGCGATAATGACTCTGAGAATAAAGAGCCGAATACTGTCGTCTGCCCTATCTGCCTGGGCCAGCCGGGCACTCTTCCTGTTCCCAATAAACAAGCGATAGAATGGACATTATTGGTCGGTCTTTGCCTTGACGGGAAAATCAGCCGGCTGAGCAAATTTGACCGTAAAAATTATTTCTATCCCGATCTTCCGAAGGGCTATCAGATTTCCCAATATGACCTTCCCTTTGTTTATGATGCCAAACTGGAAATCAACGGAGATGACATTTCCATAACAAGGATACATCTCGAAGAAGATACCGGAAAATCATCCCATCCTGCCGGAAAAAACTATTCTCTAGTCGATTATAATCGCGCCGGAACGCCATTGATGGAAATGGTTACCGACCCGGTCATCCGCGACGGCCAGACTGCGAAAAAATTCTGCCAAAGATTCCAGCAGATTCTCCGCTATCTTGATGTTTCGGACGCGGATATGGAAAAGGGGCATATGCGCTGCGAAGCGAATATCAGCGTGCAAGAAAAAGGAAGATGGGAACGCAAAGGCAAAGATATAAACTCGATCGGCGATTATAAATTGAATTCTAAAGTCGAGGTTAAGAACCTTAACTCTTTCCGCGCCATTGAAAAAGCGATCGATTATGAAATCAAACGCCAGATCCAAGCGCTCCAAGACGGAGAAAAAATCATCCAGGAAACAAGGGGCTGGAATGAAGACAAGGGAGAAACATTCAGCCAAAGAACGAAAGAAACTTCCGCCGACTACCGTTATTTCCCCGAGCCGGACATCCCTCCGATCAAGATCGATGACGGTTGGATTGAAAAAATACGGCAGGATCTTATTGAACTTCCTACGGCAAAAATAAAAAGATTCAAAGAAGAATATGATTTAAGCGAGCAGGACGCTGAAATTTTAGCCGGCGATAAAGACTTGGCCGATTTTACGGAAAAAACTATTTCCGAGCTGCGCGCCTGGATAGACTCCACGGGCGATAATTGGGAGAGGCAGAAAAAAAAGCTGGCTAAGGCAACCGCCAACTGGCTGATCAGCGAATTGTTCAAGCACTTGAAAGAGAACGGCCAGCCCATTACGGAAATAAAAATAACTCCGGAAAACTTCGCGGAACTCATAACTCTTATTTACCAGGATAAGATAAACTCTTCGGCTGCCCAAAAAATATTGGAAACAATGTATGGGGAGGGCGGGGATCCGACAGACATTATGGCAAAATTAGGATTGGAACAGATGGACAACGAAGCCGAACTTGAAAGCATAATCAAGGAAGTGGTTGAAAAAAATCCGGCCCAGACCGAACAATACAGATCAGGGAAAGAATCTGTGCTGCAATTTTTCGTAGGCCAGGCGATGGCGGAGACAAGGGGGAAAGCAAATCCGAAAAAAGTCGTTGAAATATTAAAAAAATTATTATAAAGTTATGCTGAAAGAATCAAATATCAATGAAAAATTATCCCGGGAAAACAGCCAAGATTATTTTGATGCCTTAAGGAACATAAGACAATTGGCAATGCTAAGAAACAACAATAAAGAAGCATCAAGAACTCTCGCCAGCCAGATTGATCAATATGAAAAGAAAAGCATAGAATTCATTTATGAGTTAGGAGAAAATCTGGATGGTTACATAACAAGAGAAAATATAGACAATACCATGGCAGACACGATGAAACAGGTTTATAGAGAATTAATGATATCAAGAGTCAACTCCATTAATGTTCCGTCAATTACTGATTATGTAACATTACATACCTTCAATGGCGACAGGAATAAGCAAAATAAGCTCTTGAACCTGCTTGCAAAATTCAACTTACTGCCGCAAAAAGCGGCTTAAACTATGTTATCAAATATAAAAAAATTTTGGGGAGGACAGATATCAGGAGGAGATTTGTCTCCCGAGAAAGCTGAAAAAGCCAACAGAAGGCTGAGAATAAGCGGGCAAGAGCCGGAAAATGTCATAGAATTCCCGATAAAACCGAACGGTAAAGACTTGGAAAGCGCAATAAGCACATTCCAGGAAGGCATGGATATATTAGGAACATCTGATCAGAAAGAAAAAGAAAAGATTAAAAATAAGATTTTAAAAGAAATAGATTCGTACTTGGATATTCTTGATGAAAAAAATTTTGGCAGAGAAATAAATAAGCTGAAATCAATAAAAAATTATATAGAAGAAAAATATTGACCTATATCTTATATTTGCTATAATTTAATTATGACCACAGATTATCAAACAAAAATAAACCATTCCTGAAATATAAATATCCCATAACGGGATATTTTTTTGTCCTTTTAATAAAGAAGGGGGGATTTATGGAAAAGAAAACATGTATTTGTTCTGCTTGCCCTTATTGCTTCAGAAAGGATATTGGCGACGGGTGCACAAATTGTCCGCTTTTCACAAGCCAAAAAAAATGTGACAATTGCCAAAAGTAAACGTCACCAAGAACACCGGCGCACAATGCCGGTGTTCTTCATTTAACAAGTCCAAAATTTAATGTCATTCTCGTGAAAACGGGGCAAGAATTTTTTAGAAATTCCACTACTTATTTCTTATAAATTCTTTTACTAGAGCTACAACTTCTTTTTTACTCTGCATCCAATAAATTCTTTTACCTTGCTTCTCCCAGCGACGGAACCAAGTCAATTGCCGCTTAGCGAATTGCCTTATGGCGATAAACAATTGCTCGACCATTTCCTCGTAATTTATTTTCTTTTGCAGATACAAAGCAATAAATCTATACTCCAGACCGAAACCATCCATCCTCTTCCAACTGATCCCGCTTTTATGTAATTTCTTCACCTCCTCTATCATATCTTCTTTTTCCAGCCTCTCAATCAGCCTTTTATAAATCCGTTTTTCCACTTTCTCTTTTTCCGGCTTGATTCCCAATATAAGCGCATCATATTTTACTTCTCCTCTTATCGACGCCCCATCTTCTCCGCCCTTGATCATCTCTATTTTCCTGACCAATCTTCTCTTATTTTTCCTGTCGCTCTCATTTAATCCGGCGGTAGCTACGGGATTTAATTTGCGTAAATAAACAAATAATTTCCCGACATCCATAGCTTCCAATCTTTTCCGCAAATTCTCGTCCGGCCTTGATCGGCTCAGCGAATAACCGTCTATTACGGCCTGCAAATAAAGTCCGGAACCACCGACCAAAATCGGCAATTTGCCGCGCCTTAAAATATCATCAATTGCCCTGTAAGCCATCTTTTGGTATTTAGCCAGATTAAATTCCGTTTTAGGACTGGCGATATCAATCAAATGATACGGCACTTTTACTTTCTTCCCGCCTTTTTCAATCAGATATTCTTTTAAATCTTTTCCGGTCCCGACATCCATTCCTCGAAAAACCTGCCTCGAATCAGCCGAGACTATTTCCCCATTGAATTTAGACGCCAAGTAAACCCCCAGCTTGGTTTTCCCGCTGGCTGTCGGACCGATTATGGCTATTATCTTATTTTTTGCATTCAACATTGTTATGATGAATTTTTAATTTTATAATTTTAAATAATAATTTAATTTTCAATATTTAAATATCAAGACACTGTTTATAAAATTAAAAATGATAAAAATTCAAAAATTATACTGCTTCCCCTTCCAACCCGAAATTATCGAACCCCGTAATCTTCATCTTTATCTTTTTGCCGATCAGATCGTTTTCGGATTTTATCCTTGTTTTTCTGCCCGTCTTTGTCCTGCCGAAATAAAATCCGTTTTTCTTGTGATCTATAAGGACATCGACAATATGGCCGAAATAATCCCTGTTGTTATCGAGCGAAGTCTTTCTTAATACAGCTGTCAGATCCTTTTCTCTTTGCGCTTTTTCCTCCCGAGAAATATCGTCTTTCATTTTAGCGGACGGAGTGCCGTAGCGCGGACTGTATTGTCCTATATAAGCCATATCAAATTTAGCTTTTTCAAATAAGCTTAAAGTATTTTCAAACTGCTCTCTCGTTTCTCCAGGAAAGCCGACGATAACATCGGTTGTGATTAGAACTTTAGGTTCCCAGTATCCATTATCGAGATTTAATTTATTCCTGATTTTTTTGATCAAATCCAAATAATGCTCTCTCGTATAATGGCGGTTCATTTTAGCCAGAATTTCATTGTCTCCCGACTGCACGGGCAGATGGATGGAATTGCAGGCTTTTTCCGATTCCGCGATGGCATCAATCAGCCCATCGCTCATATCTTTCGGGTGACTGGTCGTAAAACGCAGCCAAAAATCGCCGGGAATATCATTCACCATACGCAAAAGTTCCGGAAAGTCCGTATCGCCTGACTTATAGCTGTTCACATTCTGCGCGATCAGGGTAATCTCTTTATATCCTTTTTCAACCAATACTTTTGCTTCAGCCAAGATTTCTGCCGCCTCGCGATATGTCTCCCGTCCGCGAGCGTAAGGCACAACGCAATATGTGCAGAAATTATTACAGCCGTTTCCGATCGGCACAAAAGCGCTGAATGTTGATTGATACTTCGGCTGTATCTTCAAGTATCCGCTCAGACTGCCGGATTCCGGCAATTCGCTCTTTTCTTCGCCTAATTCAACAGCTAAAGTTTCAAGCTTGGCTATCGGCATCCAGATATCGACATCATCTTTCAATCTTCTTTGCACATCAGGACGGTCAGATAAGCAACCGGTCAAAACAACCTTGCACGCCGGATTATTTTTTTTGATATCCGGAATCAAGCTATATATCCTATTTTCCGCCGACTGCCTCACTCCGCAGGTGGTAGTTATGACAACATCAGAATTATTTTTATCATCAGTCCAGGAATACCCCAGATTTTCCAGATAGCTGGCCACCCGTTCGCTGTCGCTAACATTCATTTGGCAACCGATTGTGATTATATGGTAAGTCTTCATACAAATGTAAAATTAAATATCAAAATGTAAAATGACAATTTAAAATGTCAAAATCTAAACAACAAATACTAAATCAAATCAAATCAAAAACAATAAATTTTAAAAATTTACATTGTCATTTTGATTTTTACATTTTGACTTAATCCTTGTTTCTGATTTTGCTTAACACTTCTTTGATAAATAGATTTTTATTTATTTCCCTCGTCTCTCTCGATCCCCTGTCTCTTACTGCTAAATTTTCAGAACCGGCTTCTTTGTCTCCGATAACCAGAGTATAAGGGATTTTTTCATTCGCAGCCTTCCTGATCTTATTTCCGACCGTTTCACTGTTGTCATCGACTTCAACCCTGACTCCTTTTTCTTTTAACTCCTGAGCTAACTTTTTACAATGTTCGATATGCATCTCTCCGACTGATAAAATCTTGACCTGCGTCGGAGACAGCCAGACCGGGAATGCGCCGGCATAATGCTCGATAATGATTCCCATAAATCTTTCCATTGAACCCAACATCGCCCTATGGATAACAACCGGCGTCTTTAACACGCCATCTGCATCATCATAATGCAAATCAAATCTTTGCGGAAGTTGGAAATCAAGCTGGATAGTAGCTAGCTGCCATTGGCGTCCGATTGCGTCCTTGATCTTAATATCTATTTTCGGACCATAAAATGCGCCATCGCCTTCATTTATCTGATATTCTAATTTAGATTCATCCAGGGCCTGCTTCAAACTATTTTCAGCCATATCCCAAGTCTCTTTTAATCCAAGAAAACTATCTGGCCGGGTTGACAAATGGATTTCATCAATCTGCAACCCAAATATCTTGTAAATATTTTTAACCTTTTCAAGCAGGGTTTTTATCTCTCCTAAAATCTGGTCTTCCCTCAAAAATATATGCGTATCATCCTGAGACAAGCTCCTCACTCTCGTCAGCCCATGCAAAGTGCCGGAACGTTCATTCCTATGCAGAGTTGTGGTTTCCGCAATCCTTAATGGCAAATCCCTGTAAGACCTGATATCTCTCTTGAATACAAGCATGTGCGCCGGACAATTCATCGGCTTGATAGCCATATCAGTATTATCTTCGGCATGATGCAAGCAGAACATATCATCGCGATAATGGTCCCAATGCCCGGAAGTTTTCCATAATTCAGAATTCAAAATTTGAGGAGTCCTTACTTCTTTATAGCCTTCGCCGTACGAATACTCGCGCACAAATTTCAGAAGCTCCTGCATGACGATCATGCCCTTTGGCAAAAAAAATGGCATTCCCGGCGCGACCTCGTGCATCATGAATAAATCCAACTCCTTGCCTAACTTCCTATTATCTCTTTTCTCCGCCTCTTCCATCATCTTCATATGCGCATCCAATTCTTCCTTATTCGCAAAAGCCAAACCGTAAATACGGGTCAACATCTTATTCTTCTCGTCTCCGCGCCAATAAGCGCCGGCCAATTTAGCCAGCTTGAAACTTCCTTTCTGGATTTTTCCGCTTGATTCGATATGAGGGCCGCGGCAAAGATCAAGAAAATTGCCGAGCTTATAATAACTCACCTTTGTTTCTCCCTGATTTTTCAGGTCTTTCAACAGCTCTTCTTTATAAACCTGTCCTTCTTTATATTCTTTCGCGATCGCCTCATCAATACCGATCTCCGACTGCTCGAATTTCAGACCCTGCTTCGCGATATGAATCATCTTCTTCTCGATCTCTTTCAAGTTTTCATCATTGATTTTCATATCTCCGAAATCAATGTCGTAGTAAAATCCGTTTTCAACCGCCGGACCGATGGCGAATTTGACATCCGGATATAATTCCTTGATTGCGGCTGCCAGGATGTGCGACAGTGAGTGGCGGATGATTTCTAAGTTGTTGTTTGTCATAAAATATTTATAATTTAAAATGTAAAAATCAAAAATCAAAATTACAATGCAAAATTTTAAAATTATTATTTTAGATTTGATTTAGCGTTTGTTATTTGGATTTTGACATTTTAAATTGTCATTTTACATTTTGATATTTAAATTTTACATTTAAAAAAGCCTCATCTCAATGCATTAAAAAAACTAATACACTGGGACGAGGCTTTAAGCTCCCGCGGTTCCACCCAACTTCCCCGCGGCATCATGCCTTGCGAGGCGCTTTATTCCTTAATCGGCTTAGATTATCAGATGTAATGTCTATACCTATGGTTGGTGGCCATAGCAATCGCCTTTCGGATAATTACAAATTATAGCATTTTCATTGAAAAGTCAAATCTTATCAGTTAATTTTGGATTTCGACTTTGATGCGGTCAACATTGATAAGATTCGGCACTTTATCAATGAAAGAGGGCCAAAATTTCACCTCATAACCACTTATTTCAGGCAGACTGCCTAGATATTGCTCTAACTGGTCCTTTGTCAATCCGACAATCTTATTCTTTTCCAGTATCTCGGCGTCACCCTTTAACACGACCTTGCCGTCAAAGCTGGCATTCATTGTCGCTATTCCCTGGCTCAGATCATAATTATTCAGGCTGTAAACTATGTCATCCGCATCCAGCTGGGATATCTCCTTATCACCCGAAATATTTGAATTTATTTTTTCCTGGGCAAGCCCCTTGGCTGAATTTCCGTCAAACATGACGGCAATCACCTTGGCTTTTATCTCAGCTTTGAAGCTTTCTTTTTCTTCTCCGACTTTCCCATCCATTTCTATACTTACACTGTTCTCGTCAAGCGTATAAAACTCCTGATCGTATCCCAGCTCTTCAGTTTCTATTTTCGCTTTTTCCAATACGGCATTCCTCAGGTCTTTTACCGCTTCATCAATATCAGCCTGTCCGATTACGCCCTTAACCTGTTTTTGATATACAGTAGGCTCCGCGTTTTCGGCATAAATCTGATCCTGCAGCCCGGCCCACAGTCCCGGAATCGTAAATTTTGTCGGTCCGACGACCATGAATTCGCTCGGAGTATCGGCATAGATTTCCACCTCGGCCGATCCTCCTGCCGGGATGTTTACGGTATTTTTAATCCTATATAATTTATTATCAGCCGACATCAGCCTTGTTGACGCGACCAGCGGCTGATTTTTGGCATAATTATTATGGATAACCGCTTTTCCGATGACTTCTTCTCCGATAACCTCAGATGTAACAGGCTTATAATCCTTGCTTTCACTTATATCCATCTCTTTCACGATGCCTCCGACCGAGCCAGGCTTTATCTCATTTTTTTCTTCATCAATAACATCAAAAATAAGATTGGAGTTTATCCGCTCCTGATTCGTTGTCAGAGAAATATCCACTTTTATGAAAGAAAAATAAAAAACGATCGCAAGCAGGGCAACAGTCAAAAAAACAAAGGCGAAAGAAATTTTCCTATACAGGCCGATCGAGCGATCCTTGATCTGCGCTTCCGACCGTCCGCTTCTTTCTGTTTTTTTCTCTTCCAGCCCATAGGCGTCATCCTTCGATTCTTCTTCCTCGATAATATTATTGAACTGTTCCGGAGACAAGCCTATCTGCTGCGGTTGTATCGAAGGTTGCGCCGGCATCGATATCGGCTTAGGCGTTACTTCGATTTTGATATTCACCTCTTTTTTCGTTTTTTTTACAACCTTCTTCGCTGCTGCAACAGCTCCGGATGTTTTACGGATTGCCGTTTTTGCCGGTTTTATCTTTTTCACCTCTTTTTTTTCAGGCGCCAAAACAGCGACAGCCTTTTTAGTTTTTATTGTCTTTGTCCGCCCGCTGGCGGATTTCACTTCCTTTTCTATTGGCATAAATTTTTAAAAAGAGGGCGCATTTTTTAACCTCCTTAAAATTAAAAAATAGTAAACAAAAATATAAAGAATTCTCCTGGACTATGATTTGCAATTATTCCTATTATAAAATAATCCGGCCTATCTGTCCAATACCATTACGGATCCGCCGAGCGAATTTTTTATTTTTTGGGCCAATAGATCGTCATTGTTGACTCTGAAGCTTGTCTCTATGATCTTGCTTTGGCCGCCTTGGTTTATCTTAAAATACACTTTCTCGCCCCCCTTGTGACCGGAAAGTATATCTCTCAATTTTGCCAGATTATCCTGATCCAATCCATTCAGGATCAGTTTCAGCGGATTGCTTTGCGCGCTTTGAGTATTGGCGGCCGGCGCTGAGCTTTGCGTCTGCGCTTTCGGGTAGTACGGAGCGTTTGCTTTTTTCGCGATGCCGCTCCATTTTCCATTTCCCCTGTCCGTTGACGCGGCGTTTCGGAAGTTTTCAAAAGACTGCCTGACATTATCCAAAGACAAGCCGACCGCCTTGCCGCACAAAACTTTTATATCCTGGTCTTTGTCCGATATCCTGCCCTGGCACAAAACAGCTTTTCCTTCTTGCCAGATTTCCTGCGTAGTCTTCAAAAGTTTCGGAAAAACCAGCAGCTCAACATTGTCCGTTCCGTCTTCTATTTTGACAAAAAGCATTGTCTCGTTTGAGCGCGTGTTGATTTTTTTTATTGAAGTTACGATTCCGGCGATATTAATAGCCGACTCCCGCGAACGTTTAGGCAAAATTGACAAAGGCAAAATATCTTTGCCGGCCAGATGTTTTTTATAATCGGCGAACGGATGCTCGGAAATATAAACCCCCAAAAGCTCTCTTTCCCAGGAAAGTTTTTCCTGGCGCCCCACCTCTTTTGCCGGCATCATCTTTATTTTATGAACAACATTCAGGCTTGGCGCCTGCGCGAACAGGCTAGCCTGGCCGTTGGCCGATGTCTTACTTATCTCCCTACCAAAATTAAGCATATTTTCAACGTTGCCTAAAAGCAATTCTCTTTCTCCGAACGCGTCAAGCGCTCCGCTTTTGATCAAGCTCTCTAAAGATTTCTTATTCAAATCCTTGTCTCGAACGCGCTCAAGCAAATCGGTTATGTCCTTATACGGCCCGTTGTCCTTTCTTTCTTTGATTAAAACTTCCGCGATATTCTCGCCGACATTTTTAACCGCCTTCAATCCGAAACGGATTGTTTTAACTTCTTCATTTTCAGCCACAACCTCATTTCTTTCCGTTCCGGATGTTACGACCGTAAACGAATCAAAAGACTGATTTATGTCCGGGCGGCTGACTTCAACGCCCATGCTTCTGCATTCTTCAATCAATATCGCGATGCGGTCGGTGTCGTGCTGATCAGCCGTAAGCAGGGCGGCCATGAATTCTCCCGACCAATACGCTTTCAGATAGGCGGTTTGATAGCCGATCAAGGCATAGCAGGCGGCATGAGACCTGTTGAATCCGTAGCCGGCAAACGGCTCGATAAATGAGAATATTTTTTCCGCCAACTGTTCGGAGATGCCATTCTTAACGCATCCGACAACGAATTTCTCTTTTTGTTCAGCTAAAAGTTTGACGATTTTTTTTCCCACCGCCTTACGCAGGACATCCGCTTCGGCCATGGTGAATCCAGCTAAGTCTCTCGCCATCTGCATGACCTGTTCCTGGTAGATCGCGACGCCGTAAGTTTTCGCCAGGATCGGCTGCAGTTTCGGATGCAGGTATTCCGGTTTTTTCTTGCCGTGCTTGCCGGCGATATAATCCGGGATCCATTCCATCGGGCCGGGGCGGTAAAGCGCTACCATCGCGATGATATCTTCAAATTCAGTCGGCTTCAATTCGCGCAGATATCTTTTCATCCCGCTCGATTCGAATTGGAATACGCCGGTCGTTTCTCCGTCCTGGAATAATTTATAAGTTTTTTTATCATCCAACGGGATCTTGTCGATGTCGATCTTTACGCCGCGGGTATTCTTTATGATCTTTATCGCGCTTTCGATGATCGTAAGATTCTTCAATCCCAAAAAGTCCATTTTCAAGAGGCCAAGGTCCTCGACCGGGTGCAGAGAATATTGCGACACGATGCTCTTATCCGAAGAAGAAGCGTATTGCACCGGCACATTGTCCGACAACGGATCTTTCGTGATCAAAACTCCGCAAGCGTGCGTTGAAGCGTGCCTCGCTACGCCTTCCAATCTTCTCGCGTAATCGATGATCGTGCGCGCCGCATCTTCGGCTTTATAGATTTCTTTCAGTTCCGGAACAGTTTCAACCGCTTCGTCGATCTTCGAAAACATCGGGATCATCTTTGACAGCTTGTCGCAATAATCATAAGGATAATCCAATACGCGGCCGGAGTCGCGGATCGCGGCTTTCGCGGCCATAGTTCCGAAAGTGATGATCTGCGACACATGGTCCTTGCCATACTTTTCTTCTACATAACGGATGACTTCATCGCGTCTCGTATCGGCGAAGTCCATATCGATATCAGGCATAGATACGCGGTCCGGATTCAGGAAACGTTCAAAAAGCAGATCATATCCAAGCGGATCAAGATTTGTGATTCCGGTCAGATAGCAGATCAAGGAACCGGCGGCTGATCCACGGCCGGGCCCGACAACGATGCCGCTGTCCTTCGCCCAATTGACAAAATCGGCAACGATCAAAAAGTAAGACGGCCATCCCATTTTTTTGATGACAGACAATTCATATTCCATCCTTTCCCTGATTGCCGGCGTAACCTCGTCATAAGTCTTGCCATATCTTTTCTCTAGTCCGTCCCGGCATTTTTTCTCAAGATAAGAATTGCCGTCATATCCCTCCGGCACGTCAAAATGCGGCAATTGGATATTCCCCAATTCTATCTCCAGATCGCACATTTCCGCGATTTTTACAGTATTCTCCAGCGCTTCCGGGATATGCCCGAAAACATCATGCATCTCTTTCGCGCTCTTGTAATAAAAATCCCGCCCGTGCATTTCCATCCTGTCCGCGTCAGTCTTTTTTCTTTTTGTCTGCAAGCATAAAAGCACATCCTGCGCGTCATAATCCTCAGGCTTCAGATAATGCATATCGTTCGTCGCCACCAAAGGCACGCCCATCTCCCGGCTCAATCCGATCAGAGTATTGTTTATATGATCCTGCCCTTCGATATCGGGATGGGGCTGGATTTCCAGATAAAAATTCCCCTGTCCGAACAGGTCGTTATATTCTTTTATCCGTTGTTTTGCGCGATCCAATTTTCCCGAATTTATCAGGCGGGGGATTTCGCCTCCCAGGCAGGCGGTGCAAGCGATAAGGCCTTCCGAATGTTTCGATAATACTTCCCAATCTATCCTCGGCTTATAATAATAGCCTTCGAGATGGGCGGCCGTAACGAGTTTCAGGAGGTTCTTATAGCCCTGGTTATTTTTTGCCAAAAGCAGGAGATGATAATTCCTTTCTTCATCATCTTTTGTCGCTTTATTGAATCTCGATTCCGGCGCCAGATAAGCCTCGACTCCGATGATCGGCTTGATTCCGGCTTTCTTGCATTTCTGATAAAACTCGATAGCGCCATACATTACGCCATGATCGGTTATGGCAACCGCAGGCGCTCCATCGCTTTTCGCCATTTCCACCAGCTCATCTAATTTTGTCAGGCCGTCCAAAAGAGAATAAATTGTATGGTTGTGAAGATGGACAAATTTCATATATTACAAATACACAAATATTACTACAAATACACAAATATTCGCATATTTGTATTTAACTCTGTAGATTTGCGGATGTTTTCATAATATAACATTTTACCCTGTTCGGCAATAATAAAATTAATCGCCAGTTCAGCTCGTTTTTGATGATTTTTTGTATTAAAAAACCCCACCTGCAATTGCTTGCCAGGTGGGGTGCGAACGTGTTTAACGTTCTTCTCCTTAATGTTTTTATACCGCTTCCGCTGTGGCAACCGGGAACGAACCATTCATGACCCATTCCTTGCCAGCCGCTCCGAAGACCATGACCTTATTGTCCAGAGTCTTCTTTCCTATGGCCACAAGATCAGCCTTGACATTATCCGCCCTACATTCCTTCAAGCTCGGATAATGGGGAAGGGAAAGAATGATTCCTCCCGCTGTTATAACCCACAAAAACGATCTCTGATTAGGAGAAGCAGTTTTTACGACGCTGACGACCTTTTCTCTTGTCTCTTCCACAAGGCGGATGTTAATCATTATATCCACCTCTCTGCATCCGCCGCCCTTCCTCTTTTCCACCCTGAACGCCCTGATGGGATTACCTGTTATCAGATCGTTGCCATTCAGGCCGGCTGAAATAGAGGAAAAAAGAATCGCCTTGGCGTCATTGCCCAGCGTTTTCCATTCCTCGCCGGTAACAGGTATGCCTCTAAAGAATATCCCAAACGCGTTACGCACGGTTACCGGCTTACGACCCGTTATGGCTTTTTCTCTGAACAAGCGTTCGGACTTCTTTTTTTTGGCCTCTGCCTTTTTTTGCTCGTTTACCCTTTTGGCCTCGGCGGCTCTCTCCCTTGCCTCGGCCAATCTTTTCTCTTCTTCCCTTTTTATCGCCCTCAGGAACTCAAGCCTTTCAACGGCCTCGACGGCCTCTATCTCGCGTTGCTCCGCCTCTCTTCTGGCCTGAAAAATCTTAACCTCCTCTTCCGTGTATCTCGCCAGGGTGTTCATCTCTCTGGCAACCCACGTCTTTAAATCCGCAGACTCCTCGGGAGTGAGCTTCTCGCCGCCCACGAGGAGATTGGTTAGAGGAATGACATCATTAATCCCGAACGAATCCAGGATAATGTATGAATTACCGCTCTCGTCTTCGCGGAATCGAACCAGCGTCCTTATCATTCTCAGGGGATTAAAGGCCCACAAGACCTTTCCCCCCTTGAGTGTGACGCGGGAAACCAGATACTCCGCCCTGCTGGACGGGGCCAACGACGGCTTCATAGCGTCTATGATTACGACTTTGCCGTTAATATTCCTTTCAAAGCTTTTGTTTTTAAACCACCCGTCCTTCACTTCGCTCGGCTTTATAAGTTCCCCCCAATTCCCATCTGAAGTTTTCATCGCCCCTCCTTTTGCCCTGATTTGGGCTAGTTTTATTTGTTTTCATAATCAAAATTTTCAAAGTTCTAACTTTCTATTATAGCACAAACGATGATTTATGTCAATGGCAAAAATTTTTAATAAAAAAAGGAGGGATATTCCTACCCCTCCTCGGCCTGCAAAGCTCTTAAAGCAGAGCTTCTTCTTCTTTGTCAAACAACGGTTTCTCCTTTCTTATGTCGGCAACGTATTTTTTAAGCCTTATCCTTTCGTTCGCCGGCAGCTTTACCCCCTTGAGAATACTGGCTATCGACAAGACCTCCAATATGCCCCAATACTCAACGACAACAGAGAAGCCGACGAGCGGGAGTTCAAGGATCCTGGTGTAGATGGCATGATCATATCTTTGCGCGTGGCTCTTATATGACCAAACCTCCTTGCCGTTTGCAAAAATCCTTTGCAGGACTGATTCATCAGCCTTTTCAATATTCTTGATGAGCTCAACCCCTATTTCCCGACCGTCAACGATGATTATACCCCTCGATACCTCATACTCGCTATCCCTTGATTTCACTCTTACTAGTTTCAGGGGGATAGCCCTGGAAGTGCCTGAAGCCGTTGAACCTGTGTTCATTCTTTTTTTCTCCTCTTTATGAATTTTTACATTTTAAAAATGTTCAATAAAACACACAATAACACAACTTGTCATATTTGTCAAACAAAAAAGGAGCGTCTTTACAAGCACGCCCCCGTTCTTTTTCTAAGAGGTAATTCCAATTCCTCCAAGAACTGCAGAAACTGAGTTAAAAATGCATACTGCTGGTCAAACCTTACCACATTAACTGCGTTCCGATTGCGGATCCATTCCCCCTGTTTCTTCCCCTCAGGACAAAATACGCCATAAAGCGTGCCCTCTTTAGGGGAAAAACTGCAATCAAGCTCTGAAATAAGGCTGAAGACAACCCAGGCCTCATCCTTATTATCAGTTAAAAGCAGCCCCTTTCTGGTAATTGCCATAATCACCAAAGACTTGAATGTCTTATCTTTTATGTCCACACAAACAAGCATTTGCCACCTCCATATTATTTCCCGAATTTTTTATACAGATATGCCTTAGCTTTTACTTTTTTAAAAAAATAAAACCTCTTTCTTGGCCTTATCATATCCCTCCTGTTTATCTGGAATTTTATTTAATGTGCGTCTTTATGATTTTTTTATAAAATCTTCATATTTTACTATAACCTTAATCAGTCTTTCTGTCAAGAGCCGCTAAAAATCAATTGATTTCAATGTCAATATGCTTGATTTCCGGCACTTCTTTCTTGATTCTCTTCTCGATATCATCGATCCTTTCCCCTATCAGCCTTGGCGCCCTATCGATATATTCGGCGCAGAATTTCACGAATTCCTCATAATCATTCTTTACCGTGTCATACTCCTCTCTTAATTCCCCCTTTTTGTATATTTTCCTCAAAAGCGCCGAACCATTGAATTCAACCTCGCATTTTATCCTATATTTGCCGATGTCCAATATTGATGATTTGAAATCAAGCACTTTTTCAATCGATGGATCAGCTTCTAAAATCTCGATTATCCTTTCTCTGTCCTCATCAGGGATGGCTTTTTCAATCAGGAATCTCCTGTTCTTGGAAATCAATATTACGGCCATCAAGCCGAGAATCATCCCGATAACGATCGAGCCGACGGAATCCCAATAATAATTTTCTGTCAGCGAATACATCAGAGCGCTGAAAAAAGCGATGACGATGCCCAGCGCGGCGATGCCATCTTCATAGATGACCGCGATCGTTACCGGATCGCCGTTTTTCAATGAATGCAGAAAAGAAAAGTTTTTATTTCCCCGTTTCAATTCCCAGACCGCGATACCGAAAGTTATACACTCGATGACGAATGAAATGATAAGGATGATAAAAACCGCCGGACCGATGATTATCTCTTCATGATGTATCAATGAGGTTATGCCATGGTAAACCGTCACTCCGGCGCCGACAAAAAATATGCCGCAAGCGGAAATCAGCGCCCATAAAAATCGTTCCTTCCCGTATCCATAAGCGAATTCATCGTTGCCCTCCCTGAGAGAGCTCCTAATCCCGACCATCAGCAAAATCTGGTTGAACGTGTCGGCAAGGCTGTGGATGGCCTCGGAAAAAAGAGCGGCTGATCCGGAAACAGAAAAGCCGGCGAATTTCATGATGGCAATTATGAAATTTCCGGCGATCGCGACCAAGACCGGCAAAAATCCATGGCTGATTTTTTCTTTTTCGTTTTTTATATATTTGGATCTCCTTTATTTTTTTATCTTATCAGTCATCGCTTCCAGCTCATCATCGCTGAAAAACGTGATTATTACCTGGCCGCCCCTTCCTTTCCTGTTGATCTCGATTTTCGTCCCGAAAAATTCACGGAAAGCGAACTCCTTATCTTTATCGGCATAATTTATCTTGATCCTTGCCTGCTTTGTCCCGCCCAGCTTGCGCGCTTCGGAAGATGTGCCGCTCACCGACAATCCCCCTTTCATTATTTTCCTGAATAGATCCATCTGCTTGCCCGCGTCATCGATCCCGACCAATAATTTCGCATGGCCTTCGGAAATCCTGCTTTCTATCAGGGCGCCCTGGATTTCTCCAGGCAGATTCAGGAGCCTTAAGGTATTCGCGACCGAGGGACGCGATTTCCCGACACGGCCGGCCATCTCTTCCTGACTCAGATTGAATTCGTTCATCAGCTTCCTGTAAGCAGAGGCTGTTTCTATCGGATTCAGGTCTTCTCTTTGGATATTTTCAATCAACGCGACTTCCAACCTTTCCTGATCATCCACATCGCGCACGATAGCCGGAACGTCTTTTAAACCCAAAGCCTTTGAAGCCCTGAGGCGCCTTTCGCCGGCGATCAATTCATACTCGCCGTTCTTCTTGCTTACTATCAGCGGCTGGATGACCCCATATTGCTTTATGGAATCCATAAGCTCATCAAGCTCCTGCTCGGCAAATCTTTTCCTTGGCTGCGCCGGATTGATTTTTATTTTTCCGACCTCGATCCTAAGCACTCTGTCCTTTTCGGACTCCGAACTTACGCTGACCGCGATCCCGCCATCTGCGGCGGCAGTTTTATTAACTTTTTGAGGAATCAATGAGCTTAATCCCCGACCAAGACCGTTAGACATAATATAATTTTCAATTTTCAATTTTCAATTTTCAATTCAGGTTTGAAAATTTATTCATTAAAAATTGTTTAGAAATTGGAAATTAGAAATTATTTTTTATTTTCTAGGTCAATCACTTCTCTCGCCAGCCTCTCGTATGCTTTCGCTCCTCTTGATTTTGAATCGTAATGCAGGATCGAGCGGCCGAAACTCGGGGCTTCCGCGAGCTTGACGCTGCGCGGTATGATCGAACGGAAAACCCTGTTCGGGAAATATTGGTATAATTCATTCATGACAGAGCTTGATAATTTATTTCTCGTATCATACATAGTGATCACTGCTCCCATTATGCTCAATTCCGGCTTAAGGTTGTTCTGCACCAGGCTGATCGTATTCAAAAGCTGGCCAAGCCCCTCCAGAGCGAAATACTCGCTTTGCACGGGAATCAGGATTTCATCGGCCGCGACTAGGCTGTTGATCGTCAAAAGCCCTAAGGACGGCGGACCGTCGATGATTATGTAATCATATTCGTCTTTGATTTCTTTCAATACATTGCTTAATCTGAACTCCCTTTCGTCCATATGCACCATTTCGATCCCGGCCCCGGCCAATGATATGGTAGCGGGAGCGATCTTATACCCTTCCTGCAAAGTTCTCTTGATTATTTCAAAAGTCGTTTTTTCTCCGATCAATGCTTCATAGATTCCGTGTTCCAAGTTGCGATGGTCCACTCCGATCCCGGAAGTCGCGTTCGCCTGCGGATCGACATCAACAAGAAGGACATGCTTTCCAAGATACGCCAAATAAGCGCCAAGATTGACCGCCGTTGTCGTCTTTCCCACTCCTCCCTTTTGATTTACCACTGAGATTATCTTTCCCATAGAATCAATGAAACAAAAAAACACGAAAGCAAAAAAACAAATGTTTCATTGCTTAATTGTTTAATTGTTTTCTTGCCTCCTATTATAACCCAAACGCCACTCTTTGACAATTTATTTAAAATACTTTAGAATAAAAACAAGTTTTGCCGCCCGCCTGGGCAGGCAAATTTTTAAATTGAGCAGGCCGATGTGGTGAAACTGGCAAACACGCACGACTCAAAATCGTGTGTCGCAAGACTTGTGGGTTCAAGTCCCACCATCGGCACAAAATGCCAAACCAAGGAGGGTTTGGTTTTTTCGTACATTAAATTTATAAACAAAAATACACTAAATAGAGAGGAGAAAAATTATGGCCAAATTGCCGTCATCAGTCAATGACACTGAACTGACCCGCCTTGTCTTGCGCCATTTGCCCAGGATCCATCAGGGTAAAGTCAGAGACACGTTCGCTCCGCCCCACCACAGCCTGCTACTGCAACTCGCAACAGACCGGATAAGCATCTTTGACTTTGTTCTCAATGATCTCATACCCGAGAAGGGCGCATGCCTTACCGCCATGACCGTATTCTGGCTAACGGAAGTGCTTCAGGGCATAGACCATCACCTTGTCGCCTACGGCAAAGACATAGACAATTACCTACCCCGAGGACTGTGCGGAAACAAAGAACTCCAGTCAAAAGCGATCATAGTCAAAAGACTTGAGATGCTCGAGATTGAATGCATCGTCCGCGGCTACCTGACGGGTACTGGCTATGCAGCCTATAAACAGAACGGCATGGTATGCGGCATTCTGCTGCCTCCAGGCCTGCGTGACGGATCCAGGATTCCGGGCGGACCGATCTTCACGCCGACAACAAAGGCGGAAGAAGGGCATGACGAACACATCTCTGCCGACTCCGTTGATCCGGCAATAAAAGACTTGTCTATACAAATCTTCAGGTCAATATCAGAGTACGCGGAGTCGAAAGGTATAATTCTTGCCGATACTAAATTCGAATTCGACAAGAATTTATGCCTTGGCGATGAAGTCGCTACGCCCGATTCATCACGCTATTGGTCCGCGGAAGAATGGGAAAAGGCGCAGAAAGAAAATAAATCACCCTCGGGTTTTGACAAACAGCCGGTAAGGAACGAGGGATCAAAAACGCACACGCCATTCATAAGCGAAGGCATGATACCGATTATGGGCATCAACAATCTCAACCCTCTCAACCCTAGGCATCTTGAATGGGTGCATGACAGTTTTTCTCTTTCCAAAAAAACGGTCGAGGAGACGAGCAGAAGATATCAGTTCGTCCTTGAAAAACTCATCGGCATGCCGCTGGCAGAATTCCAGAAGAAAAAAATGGAAATAGTCTAGCTTTCCTGGATAAACAAAAGGCGGGTCTTTTAAGACCTGCCTTCTTTTTTTGGTTTATAAAATTATTCAGTCCCATTTTCCGAAGATGACTTCATCGCTTCTTTATTATCAAAAATATCTTTAATAAAAACACTCACCGCAGTCGCGACCGGAATGGAAAGGATCGCGCCGACCACGCCGGCCAATTTATACCCGATGAGCAAAGCGCTGATGCTGATAATCGGATTCAGACCAACCGTCTTTTGCATTATTTTCGGCACTAAGATATTATTTTCAACCAATTGGACGATATAATAAAGGCCGAGCGTGAACAGGGCTAGGGCCGGGGCTTGGGTGAAGGCTAGGAATACAGCCGGGATAGCGCTCAATGTCGGACCCAGATAAGGGATGAACTCAAGCAATCCGGCAATCAAAGCCAAGACCAAGGCATATTTGACTCCCAGGATCAGAAGACCGACATAGGTCAGGATAAAAATTGAAAAACTTAAGATCAATTGGCCGCGCAACCAAAGGCCGATTTTTTGCTGCATCCTGTTGACCAAATGCATTATGTAAACCT
This sequence comes from uncultured Gammaproteobacteria bacterium, assembly GCA_964360445.1. GTDB lineage: Bacteria > Patescibacteriota > Patescibacteriia > Patescibacteriales > JAKAJF01 > CAYHWE01. The sequence goes on from CAYHWE010000006.1 coordinate 33,092, forward strand.
GGTGCTTTTCCGGAGCGACCGACCAAACCAATTTCTTGATCGCGTTTTCCTCGACAACCATATAGAAAGTCAGGACAAGGACCAAGAAGAATGAAAGGATGCCTCCGAAAATTCCGGAGACGGTCGAAAAAACATTGCCGGCCGCTCTTTGCAGCTGATCCCCGACCGAACCGAGAGAATTTTTTACATTATCCAAAAAACCATGCTGTTCGGAATACGATCTTAACACTTCAAACCCAGACAAAATCTTATCCATATAATAAGGGAAGTTTTGGGCCAAATCCTTAAATTCATTCGCTATAGGAGGGATGATCAAATAAATGACTCCGCCGAATACGCCGAATATTAAAAGATAAATCAAGAGGATGCCAAGAGCGCGCGGGATTCTTTTTCCCTGCATCCAATCCACCCATGGATCAATCGCGCTGGACAAAATCAAGGCGACAAAAAGCAAGGCGATAACATCCTTGATTAAAAAAACAAAATAAAGCGCAAGAAAAACAAGAACAATTTTTATAATCGCCCCGGTTGTAATATTAATATTTACCGATCCATTTTTGAAAAAATCCATATGTGTTTGAATTTATTATACCCTTTTTTAAAAATTTGGGCAAATGAAAAAGCAGAGGTTGTTAGCCCCTGCTTTTGAGTGATTCAAGGAAATCCTTATTTTTCTGATTCCCATACCAGCTGATTATTTGGTTGCGGGCATAAAGCCTTATCCCGGCAACCCACAACTCATCCCTCCAACTCTTCGGATTTTTTATTACCTTTGATGCAAAACGCCGTATCGTCCTCGAAAGCGAATAGAACTCATACATCGCTCCTATCGTTTCCTTCTGGAGCGCATACATGCTCATGTTTTTAGGCTTGAATACGGCATGATGGGCATCGTACAAGTTCCAGTCCTTATTTACGATCCTGTCCTCCTTTTCAAAATCCCTATACTGCTGAGTACCGGGAAGCGGAGTGAGGATCATGAACTGCACTGATTCCAGCTCATTGTCTATCGCGAATTTCAGGGTCTCCCGGATCGTTTCTGCCGTATCATTATCCGCTCCGAGAACGAACATTCCATGGATCAGATCACCATGCTTATGGAGGATCTTTATGTTTTCCTTCATTCCCTCCACGGTCTGGCCTTTTTCGAACTCCTTCAGCGTCGCCGGATTCACGGACTCGAAACCGATGCAATCGATCCTGATATTCGCTTTCCGTTTCAGCTCTAGAAGCCGGGGATGCTTCGCTATTTCTGCCCTCACCTGGCAAGCTGCGAACGGAGTTTTTCAGCTAGCTATTATGCT